>NZ_JBFRGW010000042.1:0-36961 GCF_052115545.1 Microvirga sp. 2MCAF35 | reverse complement strand
TCCGCCGGTCACGCAGCCGGCGCCAGGAGGCCCTTGGCAGCCTTGTGCTGGTCCAAGTCTAAACGCCTAAAAGAACCGTGCGCGAGGAGCAGTTCGGCTCTTCCATTCACATCAGTAGCGAGCCGGATTGCCCGTCGCGCCACCCTCGACTGACCTTCAGGCTCGCAGCACCCGCTGCGGGCCCCAAGGGGCTGGCTCTTTGATACGAACCATCACCACCGCCACACCACTGTCATGGCCGGGCCTGTCCCGGCCATCCCGATCAGTGAGGCTCGGCGTTTCAAGCAATCGGGATCACCGGCACGAGGCCGGTGATGACGTCAAGGGCGTCATCCCGGACGAAGCGTCAGCGCAGATCCGGGATCCAGAACCCCTGACGATGCCAAACGAGGTGAGACGCGGCTCGCTCGTTCTTCAACCTCCGCGGCTCTGGGTTCCCGCTTGCGCGGGAATGACGGCGTGGCGTTTCCGGCGTCACATCCTGGCCAGATCCGACAGGGCTTCTCCCTCCAGGCGCAGATGCCTGTGATGAAGGTCCCGCATCCCGATCCGTTCGTAGAAGGAGAGGGCGGGCCTTCCGTCTTCGACGAAGAGCTCGATCCGGATCCAGCCTCGCTCCCGGGCGATCCTGGCCACGCCCGCCATGAGCGCACGCGCGGCTCCGGAACGGCGCTCCTCGGGCCGCACGTAGAGGGCATGCACGATGCCCATCGGTTGGCCGCGCCAGCCGGCATAACCGCGAAAGAACGAGACGAAGCCGATGGGCTTTCCGTCGCGCTCGGCGATCAGGGCCTCGAAGAGCGGATCGGCCCCGAAGCCGTTGGCTTCGATGGCCTCGGCAGTCGTCCAAGGTTTTTGGCCGGGCAGATGATCCTCGATCAACCCGGCGGTGAAGCGGAAGAGCGTGCCGACATCACCGGCCACGGCCTTCCGCACGGCAAGCGGGGAGGTCTTCATCTCAGACATTCCGCGCGCTCATTCGTCTAATGCGCCTCGTCCCAGTTCTGCGCCGCGCGGGCTTCCACCGCGAGCGGTACTTTCAGCGAGACCGCCGGGAACGGCGCTTCCGTCATGACGCGGGAGATCACCGGCAGCGCGGCGTCGACCTCGTCGTCGGGAACCTCGAACACCAGTTCGTCGTGCACCTGCAGCAGCATGCGGGCGGAGAGGCGCTCGGCCCTTAAGACGTCTTCCATGCGGACCATGGCGCGGCGGATGATGTCGGCGGCGGTGCCCTGGATCGGCGCGTTGATCGCCTGGCGCTCCACGCCTGCGCGCTCCGACGGGTTCGACGACTTGATCTGCGGGTAATGGCACACGCGCCCGAACAGCGTGGTCACGTAGCCCTTCTCCTTACAGAACCTTTTCGTCTCGTCGATATAGGTGCGGATGCCCGGGAAGCGTTCGAAATACTGCTTGATGAAGGTCGAGGCTTCCGCGTTGCCGATGCCGAGGCGCGTGGCGAGGCCGAAGGCCGAGATGCCGTAGATGATGCCGAAATTGATGGTCTTCGCCTGACGGCGCAGATCGCCGGTCATATGGTCGAGCGGCACGCCGAACATGGCGGAGGCGGTGGCCGCGTGAATGTCGATGCCTTGCGCGAAGGCTTCCTGCAATTGCGGGATGTCGGCAATGTGCGCGAGCAGGCGCAGCTCGATCTGGCTGTAATCGGCCGAGATGATTTTGTGACCTTCCTGCGCCACAAAGGCCTTGCGGATCTTGCGCCCGGCTTCCGTGCGGATCGGGATGTTCTGCAGGTTCGGATCGGACGACGAAAGACGTCCCGTCGTCGTCGCCGCGAGCGAGAACGAGGTGTGCACCCGCTTGGTCTCGGGATGCATGTGCTCCTGCAGCGTATCCGTGTAGGTGGATTTCAGCTTGGAGAGCTGGCGCCATTCGAGGATCTTCGCCGGCAGCTCGTGGCCGGCCTGAGCCAGCTCGTCGAGGAGCGTCGCGGGCGTGGCCCATTGGCCGGACGGCGTTTTCTTCGCACCCGGCAGGCCCATCTTGCCAAAGAGAATGTCGCCGATCTGCTTGGGCGAGCCGAGGGCGAACTTCTCGCCCGCCATCTCGTGGATCTCATCCTCGAGCCGCGCCAGCGTCTGGGCGAAATCGCCCGAGAGGCGACTCAAAATCTGCCGGTCGACCATGATGCCGCGCATCTCCATGCGGGCGAGCGTGTCGACCATGGGGCGCTCGAGCGTCTCGTACACCGTCGCGCGGTGCTCGGCGGCGAGACGCGGCTTCAGGAGCTGCCACAGGCGCAAGGTGACGTCGGCGTCTTCCGCCGCATAGGCGGTGGCCTTGGCAATCTCGACCTTGTCGAAGGTCACCTTGTTCCGGCCGGTGCCCGCCACGTCCGAGAAGGTGATGGGCGAGTGGCCGAGATGGCGGCGCGAGAGCTCGTCCATGCCGTGCGAGCCCTTGCCGGCGTCGAGCACGTAGGAGATCAGCATCGTGTCGTCGAAGGGCTGCACCTCGATGCCGTGGCGCTTCAGCACGACCCAGTCGTATTTCAGGTTCTGGCCGATCTTGAGGACGGACGGATCCTCCAGCAGCGGACGCAGGATATCGAGCGCTTCGGTGATCGGGATCTGGCCCTTCACGAGCCCGCCGCCGAAGAGATCGGATTCATCGCGATGCTGCAAAGGCACGTAGCAGGCCTTGCCCGCCTCCAGCGCCAGGGAGAAGCCGACGAGATCGGCAAGATTGGCATCGAGATCGCTCGTTTCCGTGTCGACGGCGACGAAGCCCTGCTCGCGTCCGAGCGCGACCCATTCCTTCAGGCGCTCCGGACTCGTGACGGTCTCATAAGCCGTCACGTCGAAGGGTATGGAGGAGGCTTCCGTCGCGCGTTTTCCCGCAAGCTGCGAGGGCGTGCCGATGCCATCGACGGGCTTGCGCAGGTTCGCGGCTTCCGGCAGGTCGAGGCCGGCGAAGGGATCGACTTCGCCCGTAGCGGCATCGCCCTTCCCGAAGAACGGCACGGCGTCGTCGGTGGGCGCCGTCACGCCGGTACCAGTTCCGTTGCGCTCCCAGCGGATCGCCTCGCCGCCGGGCATGAGGCGCGGGTCGGGTGCAATAGCGGCCGGGTCCGCCTCGTAGAGTTCCGCCACACGCCGGGTGAGCGTGCTGAACTCCATGGCTTTGAGAAAACCGATCAGGGTCTTCGGCTCGGGCTCGGGGACGCGTAGGTCGTCGAGCGGCACCGGAACCGGAGCCTCGCAATCGAGCGTCACGAGCTTCTTCGAGAGGCGCGCCGATTCCGCATTGTTGATCAGCGTCTCGCGACGCTTGGGCTGCTTGATCTCCGGGGCGCGCTCCAGCAGGGTTTCGAGGTCGCCGTATTCCTTGATCAGTTGGGCTGCCGTCTTCAGGCCGATGCCCGGCACGCCCGGCACGTTGTCCGAGGTGTCGCCCATGAGGGCCAGCACGTCGCCGATCTTTTCCGGCGGGATGCCCTCCCACTTCTCGATGACGGCAGCCTCGTCCAGGTTGCGCTCGGGCCGGTAGCCCGGCTTGCCCTTCGAGCCCGATTCGAAATCGTAGAAGCACACCTTCGGACCCACGAGCTGCATCAGGTCCTTGTCGGACGAGATGATGAGCACGTCCGCCCCGCGGGCCTTGGCCTGCTGGGTATAGGTGGCGATCAGGTCGTCCGCTTCGTAGCGCTGCAGCTCCACGGGCTCGAGCCCGAAGGCCCGGATCGCCTCGCGCATGATCGGCATCTGGACCTTCAGGTCCTCCGGCGCATCCGGCCGATGGCCCTTGTAATCCTCGTAGAGTTCCTTGCGGAAAGAGCCCTCGGACTTGTCGAGCACGATGGCGATATGCGTCGGCTTCAGGCCCGCCGCCCCGTCGCGCATGAACTGCAGGAGCTTGGATACGAAGAGCCGTACGGCTCCCGTCGGCATCCCGTCCGACGAGCGGGCATTGTACTTCTGGTCCTGGTTCATGGACTGGAAGTAGGCCCGGAAGATGAAGGAGGAGCCGTCGACGAGGAAGACGTGGTCGCCGGCTTGGACGGGACGGGAGGAAGCCATGGGTCTCTTTTGATGAGAAAATCGACCCGTAACAGATAGTGTTTTTGAACGCTGATGGCTACGCCCGCGACGGGTTTATGCAGCCTTGAGGCGGGCGAGATCCAGGTCGAGTTCACGCAGGGCCTGGATGACCACCCCTTCCGTCAGCAGGTCCATGGAGGATTCCACCACATGGATGGCGGCGAGCGCCCGCAATTCGGGAATGGTCTGCGATTCGAGCGCCGCCTCGAAGGAGGGTCGCAGCAGGTCCATGGCCCTCGTGCCGGGGCCGCAGAGGACAATGTGGTCGGGCTCGAGCGTCTGGATGAGGATCCCGACCGCGTCGCCCAGAACCTCGCCGGCGGCCTGGAAGAGGTTGAGGAGGGCAGGATCGCCCGCCCGGGCCTGCTCGACGATGGATTCCATGGCGTCCTCGCCCGGCAGCAGCAGGGTCGGGGCAGGGCGGTGGTCGATGAGCTGCGCGTCCCGGTGCAGGGCGTAATCGGCGAGATAGGCCTCGATGCAGCCGCGCCCGCCGCAGCGGCATTGCGGGCCGCCCCGGCGCAGACGCACATGGCCGAACTCGCTGCCGCCGAAACGGGCGCCGCGATAGAGCTCACCCTGGATGAGGAAGCCGAGGCCCACGCCGTCGCCGATCATCAGGCAGGCGGTGCGCCCGGAGCGCAGGTCCGAGTTCCGCTGCGTGATGGCGAAGGCCATGGCGCTGGCGTCGTTCTCCATGAGGACGGGTTTGCCGAGCCTGTCGCCCAGCCCTGAGGCCAGCGGCAGGTCGCGGGTGCCGAGCACCGGGCTCCAGGCGACGATGCCATCCCGCGTGTCCACATAGCCCTGGCAGGCGAGGCCGATGGCCTTCACGTCGTGAGCGCCGGTCTCCTGGGCGAAGGCCGTGATCGTGTCCGCCAGCACGTCCATCAGCTCGTCCGCCCCGAGATTGCGCAAGGGGCGCTCGACATGGCGGCTGGCCCGGTTGCGCCCGGCGCTGTCCACGAGCCGCAGCTCGATCCGGTTGAAGCCGGTCCAGACGCCGATCACCGAGCCGAGGGTTTCCGCAAAATAAAGGCGGGTCTTTGGCCGCCCGCGAATCAGGCCGGCGGCTGGATCGGCCGCCTCTTCCGCGACCAGGATCCCCTCGTCGAGGAGGCTCGCCGTCAGCTCGGAAACGGACGCGGGACTCATGCCCAGATGCTGGCCGATCTCCACCCTGGCCATGGGCCCTTGCCGGCGCAGGGCATCGAGCAGGCGTCGGCGGGCCATTTCACGGGGAGAGAGGGGGATCAGGGTCATGGCGGTCATTTGTTCGATCTACGAATAAAACAATTCCAATGTAGCTGGATATCAGACGAAAAGATAAGCTCAGGGTGCTTGAAGGCGCCAATGGCTGAGATAATTATTTCCGCGCTCGAAATATAAAGCATGACAGAGCGAGCCTTATCGTTGGTCCCACCGGATCGACAGCCTGTCATGAGCCACGGATCTGCAAGGGAACGCAAGGTCCAGGAGGAAACCGATGCTATCGAAGAAACACGCACTGATCAGCCTTGCCGCTTTGGCTCTGTCCGCCACCGCCGCCTTTGCCCAGAAGGGCCCGGTCGTCGGCGTCAGCTGGTCGAATTTCCAGGAAGAGCGCTGGAAGACCGACGAAGCCGCCATCAAGGCCGCGGTCGAGAAGGCCGGCGGCACCTATGTGTCGGCGGATGCGCAATCCTCGCCCGCCAAGCAGCTCACCGACATCGAGAGCCTCATCTCCCGCGGCGCCAAGGCGCTGATCGTGCTGGCCCAGGATTCGGACGCCGTGCGTCCGGCCGTCGAGAAGGCCATCGCGGAAGGCATCG
Organism: Microvirga sp. 2MCAF35; assembly: GCF_052115545.1. Classification (NCBI taxonomy): domain Bacteria; kingdom Pseudomonadati; phylum Pseudomonadota; class Alphaproteobacteria; order Hyphomicrobiales; family Methylobacteriaceae; genus Microvirga; species Microvirga sp. 2MCAF35. The sequence goes on along the minus strand of NZ_JBFRGW010000042.1, from coordinate 31,086 downwards.
CGGTCGTTGGCTATGACCGCCTGATCGAAATCCCGCAGGCCTTCTATCTCACCTTCGACAATGTCGAGGTCGGTCGTCTCCAGGCCCGCGAAGTGCTGAAAGTAAAGCCCGAGGGCAACTACGCCTTCATCAAGGGCTCGGGCTCCGATCCGAACGCCAACTTCCTGTTCCAGGGCTCGATGGAAGTGCTGAAGCCCGCCATGGATGCCGGCAAGATCAAGAATGTCGGCGAGGCCTATACGGACGGCTGGCTCCCGGCCAACGCGCAGCGGAACATGGAGCAGTTCCTCACCAAGAACAACAACAAGATCGACGCGGTGATCGCCGCCAATGACGGCACCGCCGGCGGCGCCATCGCGGCTCTCGCGGCCCAGGGTCTGGCCGGCTCGGTGCCGGTCTCCGGCCAGGACGCCGACAAGGCGGCCCTCAACCGCGTCGCGCTCGGAACGCAGACCGTGACGGTCTTCAAGGATGCCCGCGAACTCGGCCGCAACGCCGCCGAAATCGCCGTGCAGCTCGCAGGCGGCAAGAAGCTCGGGGAGATCCAGGGCGCGAAGCCGTGGAACCTCGGCCCGAAGAAGCAGAACATGACCGCTCTCTTCCTCACGCCGGTGGCGATCACGAAGGACAATCTCGACGTGGTCATCAAGGCCGGCTGGGCGTCCAAGGAAGTGGTCTGCCAGGGCGTGAAGGCAGGCAGCGTGAAGGCCTGCAACTAACTCAAGCATTGTCATTCCGGGGCGCGCCGATGGCGCGAGCCCGGAACCCATAACCGCTAGCGTTGAAAGATGGGACGCAAGTTCGATCGTCTCGTCTTGAGATCTCGCATGTATGGGTTTCCACGCCTTCGCCGCGGCCCCGGAATGACAGTTTTTCATGAGACTTTTCATTCGTCTTTCAGCGTGACGTTATGACCGCACCCGTTGCCACGACTGCCCCGCCGCCACCGAGCACCGCTTCCGGCTCGCTTCTCTCGAAACTCGAAATCGACGTCCGCATGCTCGGCATGCTGGCGGCGCTCGCCGTGATCTGGATCGGGTTCGATATTCTCTCCGGCGGCGTGTTCCTGACACCCCGCAACCTCTGGAACCTGTCGGTCCAGACGGCCTCCGTGGCCGTCATGGCGACCGGCATGGTTCTCGTCATCGTCACGCGCAACATCGACCTGTCGGTCGGCGCGATCCTCGGCGTCGTCGGCATGATCATCGGCGTCGCCCAGGTGCAGTGGCTGCCGGCCTATCTCGGCCTCGAGCATTGGCTGACCGCGCCGCTCGCCGTGCTGATTGCGCTCGTTGCCGGCGGACTCATCGGCCTGTTCCAGGGCTGGCTCATCGCCTATCTCGGCATACCCTCCTTCATCGTCACGCTCGGCGGGCTGCTGGTGTGGCGCGGCGCGGCCTGGTGGGTGACGACGGGGCAGACCATCGCGCCCATGGATATCCGTTTCAAGGCCTTCGGCGGAGGCGTGGAAGGCGCACTCGGCGCAAGCGCGACCTGGATCATCGCGGCGATCGCCTGCGGGCTCATCATCGTGGGTTTGGGCCTGACGCGGCGCCGTCGCATGCGCTTCGGCTTCCCGGTGCGTCCCGGCTGGGCCGATGCGGTGATCGCCGTCGTCGCCTGCGGGGCCGTTCTCGCCACGGCTGCGATCTTCAACGCCTATCCCATGCCGATGGGATCGGCCCGGACCTGGGCCGAGGCCCGCGGCATCCCCTGGCCTGAGGGCGGAATGTTCATCTCGCAGGGCGTCGCACTGCCTGTGCTGATCGCCATCGTGGTCGGGCTCGTCATGACCTTCATCGCCACGCGCCGGCGCTTCGGCCGCTACGTTTTCGCCATGGGGGGCAATCCGGAAGCGGCGGAACTCTCGGGCATCAACACCCGCTGGACGCTGATGAAGGTGTTCGGCCTCATGGGTCTTTTGTGCGGTATCTCCGCCTGCATCTCGACTGCGCGCCTGAATGCGGCCACGAACGCGGCCGGTACCCTCGACGAGCTTTACGTGATCGCGTCCGCCGTGATCGGCGGCACGTCACTGGCCGGCGGCATCGGGACGATCGCGGGTGCCATGCTCGGCGCCCTCGTCATGCAGTCGCTGCAATCGGGCATGGTGCTGCTGGGCGTCGACACGCCGCTGCAGAACATCGTCGTCGGCGCGGTGCTCGTGCTGGCGGTCTGGGCCGACAGCCTCTATCGCCGCCGCATCAAGTAAGGAGGCGCATCATGCACACCAATGGAACGACGCCTCTTGTCGAGATGCGCAACATCTCCATCGCCTTCGGCGGCATCAAGGCCGTGGACGGCGTATCCGTCGATCTCCGCCCCGGCGAGGTGGTGGGCCTGCTCGGCCATAACGGCGCGGGCAAGTCGACTCTGATCAAGATCCTGTCCGGCGCCTACAGGCCGGATTCGGGCGAGATCTACGTCAACGGCGAGCACGCCGACATTGCGACGCCCCGCGACGCCAAGCGCTACGGCATCGAGACGATCTACCAGACGCTCGCGCTTGCCGACAACATCGATGCGGCGGGCAACATCTTCTTAGGGAGAGAAGTGCTGACGCCCTACGGCACCCTCGACGACGCGACGATGGAGGCCGAGACCCGCGAGGTCATGGCGCGACTCAACCCGCATTTCCGCCGCTTCAAGGAACCGGTGAAGGCGCTCTCCGGTGGCCAGCGCCAGTCGGTGGCGATCGCACGCGCGATCTACTTCAATGCGCGCGTGCTCATCATGGACGAGCCGACGGCCGCGCTCGGCCCCGCCGAAACGCAGCAGGTGGCCGACCTCGTGCTGCAGCTCAAGAAGGAAGGCATCGGCATCTTCCTCATCAGCCACGACATCCACGACGTGTTCGGCCTCGCCGACCGGGTGAGCGTGATGAAGAACGGCAAGCTCGTGGGCTCGGCCAACGTGCAGGACGTCACGCAGGACGAGGTTCTCGGCATGATCATCCTCGGCAAGTGCCCGCCCGGGGCAAAGCCGGGGCCGGGCGCGAGCTAGAGCATCGAACGCAAAAGTGGTCACCGGTTTTGCGTGAAAAGATGCGACGAACCAGAAACTTAAAGCATCGGACACGAGTTTGAATTCACGTCCGATGCTTTAGATTTGATCTTCATCCTTCTCCTCCTTGCGGGGAGGAGTTAGGCTGGCTTGACTGCGTAAAACCTTCCCGTCATGGCCGGCCTTGTGCCGGCCATCTCGATCCTATGAAGCGCTGCGCTTTTCCAATCGAGATCACCGGCACAAGGCCGGTGATGACAGTGTAGAATGCAAATGGAGAGCAGCGCTCCGATGTTCCAACCCTCAATCCTTCCCCGCACGTGGGAGGGAAGACGAAAGCAGATTGAGAGAGTTTCATGACCCAGACGACTTACGGCTCCCTGAAGGGTAAAGCCGTTCTCATCACCGGCGGAGCCAGCGGCATCGGTGAGAGCATCGCGCGTTCGTTCCATGCTCAGGGCAGCAAGGTCGCCATCCTCGACTACAATGCCGAGGCGGGTCAGGCGCTCGCGAAGGAACTCGGCGAGCGCGTGCATTTCGAGCACAGCGACGTGCGCGACATCCCGGCGTTCCAGGCGGCGATCCGCCGCGCGAGCGAGGCGCTCGGACCCATCACGATCCTCGTCAACAACGCCGCGCGCGACGACCGTCACACCATCGACCAGGTGACGCCGGAATACTGGCGCGAGCGCTTCGCCACCAACCTCGACCACCAGTTCTTCGCAGCCCAAGCCGTGCTGCCGGACATGGAGAAGGCCGGGGGCGGATCGATCATCAACATGGGCTCGACCAGCTACATGGTGAGCGACGATTCCTTCGCCGCCTACAAGACCGCGAAATCCGCCGCCGTCGGCCTCACCCGCGCCCTTGCACGCGAGCTCGGCCCGAAGAACATCCGCGTCAACTGCCTGGTGCCTGGCTGGATCATGACTCAGCGCCAGATCGACCTGTGGCTCACGCCGGAAGGCGAGACGGAGCTGCTCAAGCGCCAATGCGTGAAGCGCAAGCTATTGCCGCAGGACATCGCGAACTTCGCTATGTTCCTCGGTTCGGACGATTCCAGCGCCATGTCGGCGCAGACCTATCTCGTGGATGGTGGCTGGGTCTAATCTGCAGCCTCGTGAGGCGTCGCTGGACGGCGATAGTCAATCCGGGGTCGTTGATTATGTACTCTTCCGTCATGGCCGGCCTTGTGCCGGCCATCCCGATGCTTTGAGGTGCTGCGCTTCATCGGGTCGGGATCACCGGCACAAGGCCGGTGATGACGCGGAGGAGGTCATCACAGATAGCGTTCGCCACGACAGCGTCTGACATTAGGCCCTCGAGCCTGCCCCCACGGATGCCGCGCTCATTGCGGCCGCTTCCTCTTTCTCCGCGACCGTCTTCATCGTGTCCCGCCGGATGATGATGCACAGGATCACCAGCGGAATGGCGATGGTGGCCGTGCCGGTGAAGAGGGTCGGATAGCCGAAGTTCTCCACCACGGCTCCCGAGGCCCCGCCGATGAGCTTGCCCGGTAGGGCATAGAGCGAGCTGAGGAGCGCGTATTGCGTTGCGGCAAATCCGGGCGAGGTCAGGCCCGACATATAGGCGACGAGGGCGGAACCTGCGAAGCCGCCGGCGAAATTGTCGACGCTGATGGCGAGCGTCAGGCCCCAGAGCGTCGCGTGTCCGGAGGCGAGCCATGAGAACATCAGGTTCGATCCGGCAGCGACGACGGCGCCGATGAGCAGGGTCCACCACAGGCCGATGCGGGTGAGCGCCAGTCCGCCGGCAAAGGCGCCGATGATGCCGATCCAGACCCCGTAGAGCTTGGACACATTGGCGATATCGGCCTTGCTGAAGCCGAGGTCGATGTAGAGGGGATTGGCCATGATGCCCGACGCATAATCGGGAATCCTGTAGCAGGCGATGAGCGCCAGGATGGGGATCAGCATCGGGCCTTTGCGCCGGAAGAGATCCGCCAGCGGCTCGATGATGGCCTTGGCGATGGGCAGGCGCTCCCGGGCCGGTCCTTCGTCGATGCGGGGTGCGAGCAGGGTGCCGATCAGGCCGACCGCCATGAACGCCGCCATGGCAAGGTAAGCGCTGTGCCAGTTCACGAACTCGGCAATGTACAACGCACCAGCCCCGGCCGTGATGAGGGCAAGCCGATAGCCCAGCAGCAGGGCGGCCGCCATCATGCCCTGGCGCTCGGTCGCGGCGGCATCGATGCGCCAGCCGTCGATGACCACATCCTGGCTCGCCGAGGCGAAGGCCACGAGAACCGCGAAGAGGATCGTGAACGGCAGGCCCGATTGCGGGTCGGTCGATGCCATCCCGATCAGCCCGGCAGCGACACCGAGCTGCGTCAGGACCATCCAGCCGCGCCGGCGCCCGAGAAGTCGGGAGAGCACCGGCACGTCGTAGCGATCGACGAAGGGAGCCCAGAGGAACTTGAGGGAATAGGCCAGGGCCACCCAGCTCATCATTCCGATCACCGTCAGGGAGATACCCGCTTCCCTGAGCCAAGTCGACAGGGTGCTGAAGACGAGCAGGAAGGGCAGTCCCGAGGAGAAGCCCAGGGGCAGCATGAGGGCGATGCGCCCGTCGGTGAGGACATCGCGCAGGGACAGACGGCGTTTGGCTGAGACGGCGATGGGAACCCCCGAACATGGTTGCCGCATGCCCGGCCCGGAATCGGGCAGCATGCGGTTCTTCCGATATCGTCCCGCAGAGGCGTTAACGATCTCTCACGGAAGCCACCGCCGTGACGGTCGGCCTGGCTTCGGCGACGGATTGCTCCACCATGGCCTGAAGGGCGTCGGCCATGCAATCGGCAAGGCGATCGTAGCCCTTGTCGCCCATGTGGAAGCCGTCGGCGGAAAGCATGGAGCGCAGCTCCTCGGGGGAGCGGCTGTTCCACTCCTTCATGAGGGCGTAGCGGGAGAACACGCCGATCCTGCGATCAAAGCCGGTCGCGCTGACGGTGTTCACGAACCGCTCGTAGCGGGCGAGGTCCTTGATCGAGGGGAAATACTGCTGGTCGAGGAGGACCATCTCGGTGCCAGCGTGCCTGACGGCCGAAATGCCCCGCTCCAGCAGGGTCCTGAACGCGCTCTCGTCGACGCCGTTGATGGCGTCGTTCGTGCCGACCTGCCAGATCACGAGGTCGTACCTGTCGGCTTTGAGGGCGGCTTCCAGGCGTTCGATGGTCTGGATGACGGTCTCTCCGCCCTTGCCGGAATTCACCACCGTGACCGGCTCCTTCCAGACCTCCGCCAGATCGTCCTCGAGCTGGGCCGGATAGGTGTGATCGGGCGAGGAAGCGCCGATGCCCTCGGTCGAGGAGGAGCCGATGGCAAGAATGCGGATGGGCTGGTGCCGTGCCAGCTTGCCGGCCAAGGCCGGAACGGCGCTCTGCCCCTTCAGGCGAGCGGATGCGTTGGAACATGCGGGAGCGTTATCGGCCCGTGCGGACGCCCCCGCCCCCAAGAACGCAAGACTTAGGAGAACCGCCCCTGAGAAGCGGGCAATCCGAGATCCTTTGCCATTCCCTTGGGAGGAGCGGCCACGTTGAACTTGTTCCATTCGAGATATCGCGCCAGCGCAAGAAGACCAATGATACCGATGATGGTGAATACCATCCCGATCATCTGCGGACTAGCGGAGGATTTGACGGCGGCCAGCGTCATGGTGACCTGTCCCAGGGCGCTCAGCAACGAACCGGCGGCGAAAATCATGAGCGCATTGCGGCCCAGGCGCTTCAGGTCGGAGCCGACGAAGGTACGCTTGAGGACATCGCCCACGGGGAATTGGGTCAGGACGTAGGCGAGGGCGAGGAAGTGGACGATACGGCCAAGCCCCAGATCGTGCTTCGTCAGGTCGAAGAGCGCATGGGCCGTTTCGGGCAGGTGCGGGAAGAGCCCGAAGCCCGCCGTCGTGAACAGCAGGGACAGGACTACGACGAAGAGGGACGCGAGCATCAAGGGGCGGCTGTAGAAGTTCTGCCGTCTGAGCATGAGGATGCCTGTCACGATCCCCAGTGTGAATAGGATCTGCCAGGCGAAGGGGTTGAAGAACCAGGTACCCGGCTCCGGCCAGCTCCGCAGGGTGAGAAGCTCCATACGGGCGAGGCCGTAGAGGCCGGCGGACACGGCAAGGGCGAGGCCGAGATGGATCCTCGCCAGGACCAGCGCCACCGGGGCCCACAGCATGAGCATGATGTAGAGCGGCAAGATGTTGAAATAGCCAAGCTGGTGGCCGAGCAGCAGGATGCCGGTCACACCCTTCGCCGTATCGCCGAAGACCATGCTGCGGCCATGCTCTTCGATGAGGCCGATCTCCTCGCTCAGCTCATAGCCGATGGAAAAGAGCGCGATGGCACCGGCCGTGAGGAGGAGATGCATGCGGTAGAGCTCGAAGGCCCGCCTCAGGCACCGCTTGACGACGCCGACGACGTCTCCCTGGGGGATCTTGGGATAATAGACGAGCGCGACGGACAGGCCGGAGATGAAGATGAACGCCTCGGTCGAATCGGAAAAGCCGAAATTTCGCGGTGTGATGTCCTCGATCAGGTTGCCGGGAATGTGATTGACGAAAATGATCACGAGGACGAGCCCGCGCCAGAAATCGATCGTCGTGTTGCGTCCCAAGACCTTCATCGACACACTCTTGAACTTGTCCTTGACGGCAACGCCAACAAGGCAAAGGGGTTGCCCAGGAGCAATCGCACCTGTGCAGGAACCCCGCGAATCTTCTTGAATGGGTGAGTTCTAACACAAAAGCTTGACGGGTCGAGATGCGGCGTCATCACACCTGCATGATCAGGTCCGGATTTCCTCCGTGCCTGCCTCGCGTGTCGTCTTAAGCCGCGCAGGATCGAACGGGAGAGTACAGAACGTGACAGGCTACCGGATCCAACAGGTCGAGATCCTTCATGAGGGCTGGCGCAAGCTTCTCAAGCTCACGGTCCAGATGCCGGACGGCCGGATCATGGCGCGGGAGGTCCTGAACAGCTCCGATGCCGCCGCCGTACTCCCTTATGATCCCGAGAGGCGAATGGTCATCCTGATCCGGCAGTTCCGCGCGCCCGTGATGCATGTGGAGGGCCATCCCGACATGCTGGAAGCTGTGGCGGGCCTGCTCGACGATGACGCGCCCGAAGCCTGCGCGCGGCGGGAGGCCATGGAGGAGGCGGGCCTTCGCGTCGGCAGGCTTGAAGCCGTCGGAACGGCTTGGTCGGCCCCGGGTATCACGACCGAGCGCCTGCACCTGTTCCTGGCGCCTTATAGCGCAGACGACCGGGTGAGCGCGGGTGGAGGGCTGGCGGAGGAGCACGAGGACATCGAGGTGCTGGAAATCGGCCTCGACGAGCTGATGCGGATGCTGGAGCGGGGGGAGATCGCGGATATGAAGACCCTGATGCTGATCCAGGCCCTGCAGCTTCGGCATCCGGAGCTGTTCGGGAGAAGCTGAGACTGCTTCTACACAAACCGGCTGCTCAGATGCTGGCCGGTATCACGCCCTCCACGTCATAGCCGGGCTTGTCCCGGCCATCCCGATTTCGTGAAGCGCAGTGCTTTTCCAATCGAGATCACCGGCACGAGGCCGGTGATGACATGAAGGTTCAATAATCGCCGATTGAGCCCTCAGATTTCACCGAGCCGCTGCGCATGCCAGCGCAGGTGGTCCTCGATGAAAGTGCCGATAAAGAAATAGGAATGGTCGTAGCCCTCCTGCATCCGCAGCGTGAGCGGCTGGCCCGCCTTGGCGCAGGCGGCTTCCAGGAGCTGCGGCTTGAGCTGGCTGTCCAGGAAGCCGTCGGCCGTGCCCTGATCGACCAGGATTCCGGGGAGCCGGGCGCCGTCTTCGATCAGCGCGCAGGCATCGTAGTCCCGCCAGGCCGCGCGGTCGGGTCCGAGATAGTTCGACAGCGCCTTCTCGCCCCAGGGGCAGTTCAGGGCGACGCGATGGGCGCGAAGGCCGAGATCGCTTGGAAGCGCTCAGGGTTGCGCAAGCCGATGGTGAGTGCGCCATGGCCGCCCATCGAATGGCCCATGATGCCCTGGCGGCTCATGTCGGCGGGAAGATTCTCGGCCACGAGTTCCGGCAGCTCACGCTCCAGATAGGAGCGCATGCGGTAGTTTCCCGCCCAGGGTTCCTGCGTGGCGTCCACGTAGAAGCCGGCGCCCAGGCCGAAATCGTAAGCGCCTTCGGGATCGTCCGGCACGCCCTCGCCGCGCGGGCTGGTGTCCGGGGCGACGAGGATCAGGCCGAGTTCCGAGGCCACCCGCTGCGCGCCCGCCTTCACGGTGAAGTTCTCCTCCGTGCAGGTGAGCCCGGAGAGGAACCACACCACTGGCACCTTGGCGTCTCTGGCCTGCGGTGGAACGTAGACCGCCACGCGCATGGGCGTGCCGGTTTCCTGCGAAACATGACGGTAGACGAACTGCGTGCCGCCGAAGCAGCGCGCTTGCGAGACGGTCTCGAAACTCAACCCATCTCTCCGATCAATACACGATCACGGATCGGATCGACTTGCCCTCGTGCATGAGATCGAAGGCGGTGTTGATCTCGTCGAGCGGCATCGTGTGGGTGATCAGATCGTCGATGTTGATCTTGCCCTCCATGTACCAGTCGACGATCTTCGGCACGTCGGTGCGCCCGCGCGCGCCGCCGAAGGCCGTGCCCTTCCAGACGCGGCCGGTGACGAGCTGGAACGGACGGGTGGCGATCTCCTTGCCGGCCTCCGCCACGCCGATGATGATGCTCTCGCCCCAGCCGCGATGGCAGCATTCGAGCGCCTGGCGCATCACGTCCGTGTTGCCGGTGGCATCGAACGAGAAGTCCGCGCCGCCGCCCGTCAGGTCGACGATGGCCTGTACGACCTTGTCGTTGCCGATCTCCTTCGGGTTGATGAAGTCGGTCATGCCGAACTTCCTGGCCATCTCCGCTTTGGCCGGATTGATGTCGACGCCGATGATCTTGTCGGCGCCGACCATGCGCGCGCCCTGGATCACGTTGAGGCCGATGCCGCCGAGACCGAACACCACCACGTTGGCGCCGGGCCAGACCTTGGCCGTGTAGATCACCGCGCCGATGCCCGTGGTGACGCCGCAGCCGATGTAGCAGATCTTGTCGAAGGGCGCGTCCTCGCGCACCTTGGCGAGCGCGATCTCCGGCAGAACGGTGAAGTTCGCAAACGTCGAGCAGCCCATGTAGTGGAATACGGTCTCGCCGTCGCAGCGAAAGCGGCTCGTGCCGTCGGGCATGACGCCCTGCCCTTGCGTGGCCCGGATGGCGGTGCAGAGATTGGTGCGGCGCGACAGGCAGGATTTGCAGTTGCGGCACTCGGGCGTGTAGAGCGGGATCACGTGATCGCCGACTTTCAGCGTCGTGACACCGGGGCCGACCTCGCGCACGATGCCAGCGCCCTCATGGCCGAGGATCGCCGGGAACTTGCCCTCGGAATCGAGGCCCGAGAGCGTGTAGGCGTCGGTGTGGCAGACGCCCGTCGCCATCACCTCCACGAGCACCTCACCGGCCTTGGGACCCTCGATGCGGATGGTTTCGATGGTGAGCGGCTTGCCAGCCTCCCATGCCACGGCGGCCCTGGTTTCCATGCTCGTGTCCTTCGCTCGTGATTCGATGCCGGGACTATGTGAACCCGGGCTCCGCAAGGTCAATAGACGCGAGCCTTTCCAGCCGCCTCCGCAGCACCTATGTGTGGATGCGACATGATGAAGGAATCGCCTGTGCCAGACGTCAGCGCCACCATCATTCCCGTGACGCCCTTTCAGCAGAACTGCACGTTGCTGTGGTGCGAGAAGACGAAGAAAGCGGCCGTCGTCGATCCCGGCGGCGACCTCGACCGCATCCGCGAGGCGATCGCGCAGGCTGGTGTCAGCGTGGAAAAGATCATTCTCACCCACGGCCATATCGATCATGCCGGCGGAGCGGCCGAGCTGCGCGAGGATCTCGGCGTTCCGGTCGAAGGGCCGCACGAAGCCGATCGGTTCCTGCTGGAGCGGCTCGCCGAACAGGGACAGGCCTATGGCTTTCCCGCCCGCGCCGTCACGCCGGACCGCTGGCTGAACGAAGGCGATACGGTCACGGTCGGGGACCTCGCCCTCGACGTGCTGCATTGCCCCGGTCACTCGCCGGGCAGCGTCGTCCTCGTGTCGCCGACGCAGCGCTTCGCTCTCGTGGGCGACGTGCTGTTTCAGGGCTCCGTCGGCCGCGTGGATCTTCCCGGCGGCGACGGCAAGGCGCTGATCGCCTCGATCAAGGACAAGCTCCTGCCGCTCGGCGACGACATCGCCTTCATCTGCGGCCACGGCCCCATGAGCACCATCGGCCAGGAGCGGCAGACCAATCCGTTCCTGCAGGGTGAGGGGTTGTTGTGATTGCAGACCGGAAGCGGCTTATTGGAGTGCCGATGACCTTTCCTACGTCATCACCGGCCTCGTGCCGGTGATCCCGATTGATTGAAACGAAGCGCTTTTCACATCGGGATGGCCGGCACGAGGCCGGCCATGACGTCGAGGGACGTGCATGGTTGCGTTCGCTCAAGAATGGAGAAACGGCCCGGGATTGCTCCCGGGCCGTTCCTTTTGCCCCTACGGTTTATTGCCGCCTATTCAGCGGCCTGGATCATCACGGCGCCCTTGAGGCCCATGCGATCCGCCACGCCGAGGCCGTAGGCCTTGTCGGCGAGGTAGAAGTGGACGATCTGCCGCTTGACGATCGCCTCGGGGACGCCCTGCATCGCTTCCGCGATGTTGTCCATGAGCCGGGCCTGCTCGTCCGGCGTCATGAGGCGGAACAAGTCGCCCGGCTGCTTGTAGTCGTCGTTGCCGGCGCGGTGGTCGTAGCGGTCGGCATCGCCGGAGATCTTGAGCGGCGGTTCCGCGGCGCGGTGCGTCTGCACCGGGCCGTTGAAGGAGTTCGGCTCGTAATAGGCATCGCCGCGGTTGGGCACGTCGAACAGCATCGGGCCGTCCGCGTGATAGTGATTCACGGCGCTGCGCGGACGGTTCACCGGCAGCGCCTCGTAATGGGTGCCGACGCGGTAACGATGCGCATCCGCGTAGGCGAAGATGCGGCCCTGCAGCATCTTGTCCGGCGAGAAGCCGATGCCGGGCACGATGTTCGACGGCGAGAACGAGGATTGCTCCACTTCCGCGAAGTAGTGCTGGGCGTTGCGGTTGAGCTCGAGGATGCCGACCTCGATCAGCGGATACTCAGCATGCGGCCACACCTTGGTGACGTCGAACGGGTTGTAGGAGGTCTTCTCCGCATCCGTCTCGGGCATGATCTGGACGCAGAACTTCCAGCGCGGGAAGTCGCCGCTTTGAATAGCCTCGTAGAGATCGCGCTGGGCGCTCTCGCGATCCTTGGCCACGACGGCCTCGGCCTCGCGGTTCATCCAGGTCTTGATGCCCTGCATGGATTTGAAGTGGAATTTTACCCAGAAGCGCTCAGCCTTCTCGTTGATGAACGAGTAGGTGTGCGAGCCGAAGCCATGCATGAAGCGGTAGCCCTGCGGCAGGCCGCGATCCGAGAACAGGATCGTCACCTGATGCAGGCTCTCGGGGCTGAGCGACCAGAAATCCCACATGGCCGTGGTGGAGCGCAGGTTCGTCGCGGGATGGCGCTTCTGCGTGCGGATGAAGTCGGGGAACTTCACCGGGTCGCGCACGAAGAACACCGGCGTGTTGTTGCCGACGATGTCCCAGTTGCCTTCTTCCGTATAGACCTTGAGCGCGAAGCCGCGCACGTCGCGCTCCGCATCCGCTGCGCCGCGCTCGCCGGCCACGGTGGAGAAGCGCAGGAACACGTCCGCCTGCTTGCCGATCTCGGAGAAGACCTTCGCCTTGGAATATTTCGTGATGTCGTTGGTGATGGTCAGGGTGCCGTAGGCGGCCGAACCCTTGGCGTGGACCACGCGCTCGGGAATACGCTCTCGGTTCTGGTGCGCCAGCTTTTCGACGAGCTGGTAATCCTGGAGCAGCAGCGGGCCACGGGATCCGGCCGATAGGCTGTTCTGGTTGTCGGCAATCGGCGCCCCCGCCGTTGTGGTCATGGTGGTTGTTTTTGTCATGGTCGTCCCCATTGAGTGCCGCGCACCATGCCGGGGAGGGCCGATAAGGTCCAATTGTATTGATTACAGAGTGCGATCAGATATTCTTATCGACACCATGATCACCCTTCGACAGCTCCGTTATTTCGAAACGCTCGCGCGCACGAAACACTTTGGCATGGCGGCTGACCAATGCGCGATCACGCAGCCGGCGTTGTCCATGCAGATCAAAGAGCTGGAGCGGGAACTCGGCATTGATCTCGTGGAGCGGCGGGGAAATTCTGTGGCGATCACGCCGGCCGGACAGGAGATCGCCCAGCGGGCCGACGCGATCCTGAACCAGGTGCGGGAATTGTCGGACTACGCGCACCAGCATCAGGGTGTCCTCACGGGGCCGCTCCGCCTCGGGATCATCCCGTCGATCGCTCCTTACCTTCTGCCCGAAATTCTGACCGAGGTGGCACGGCATTACCCGGCCCTTGATCTCCAAATCCGCGAGACTCAGACGGGAGCCCTGGTCGAGGAACTGGTCCGGGGCGATCTCGATGCTGCTCTCCTCGCGTTGCCAATCCCGCAGCCGCAGGTGGAGACCATGGCGCTGTTCGATGACCGCTTCCTGATTGCAGTTCAAAGTGAGGCTGCCAAAGGCTGGGCGGGCGGCGACCTGCGTACCCGCATGGAAGGGGAGCGCCTGCTTCTTCTGGAGGAGGGGCATTGCCTGAGGGATCAGGCCCTGCAGTTCTGCCACATCGCCAATATGCAGGCCCGCAAGGCACTCGGCGCCGCGTCGCTCACCACCATCATGCAGATGGTGGCGGCCGGTCACGGCATCACGCTGCTTCCCGAACTCTGCGCCCAGACCGAGGTCGACCGGCAGCGGGTGGCTCTCATCGAGTTTCCGGAAAACGCCCCCATGCGCAAAGTCGGGCTGGCGTGGCGGCGCAGCTCGACCCGCAAGAGCGATTTCACAGCCCTCGGCCATCTGATCAAGGCGATCAAGCAGCCCGATGAGAAGGCCGAGAAACCTGACTTCGTGGAAAGGGGCTGAGATCCACTCAGCCCCTTTCCTGTTCAGCAGCCGGTGAGCTTCACGCGCTCCACTTCGAGGCCGAAGAGGGGGCGCAGGCGAGTGCCGAAGACGTTGCCGGCGAAGGCCGCGACGAGCCAGACCCAGCCGTGGAAGCTGCCGGACGCGATGCCCGAGAAGTAGGCCCCGATGTTGCAGCCATAGGCGAGCCGTGCGCCGTAGCCGAGGAGCAGGCCGCCCACGATGGCCGCGACGGCGGAGCGCAGCGGGACCTTCCAAGTCGGGGCGAAGCGGCCGGCGAGGGACGCGGCGAAAAGCGCCCCGAGGATGATGCCGAAATCCATCACCGTCGTGATGTCGTTGAAGATGCTGCCCTCGAGCGCGGCCTTGCTGGCGGGGCTCGACCAATAGGGCCAGCTCGCCACGTCGAAGCCGATGGCGGCCGCGATCTTCGAACCCCAGAGGGCGAAGGCGGAGGTCACGCCCCAGGGCCGGCCGGCGAGGTAGAGCGTCACGAAGTTCAACATGGCCAGGGCGACCGCGCCCGCTACCAGCGGCCAGGGACCGCGCGTGAAACGCGCAAGGCCTTGGCGCGGGGAGGGCGCCGGCTGGATCAATTGCCCATGGCGGCGCTTCTCGAGCAGAACGGTCACCGCCGCGATGATGGCGAAGACGGCAAGTTGCACGGCAAGCGCCGTCCAGGGACCCCAAAGCTCGATGATCGAGATCTTGGGCAGGCTCGGCAGCGCCGTCCACCAATGCAGGTGCGCCGCCCCGATGGCTGATCCGGCGATGAAACCCGCGAGCGTGATCAGCATGCGGGTGGAGCCGCCGCCGACCGTGTAGAGCGTGCCCGAGGCGCAGCCGCCGCCCATCTGCATGCCGATGCCGAAGAGGAAGGCGCCGAAGACGACCCCGATCCCGGCCGGCGAGACGTTGCCGGCCACCGGCTGGCCGAAGAGGGTCCCGGAGGCGAGGACCGGGAAGAACAGGATGGAGGCAATCGCCAGCATCACCATCTGGGCCCTCAGGCCCTCGCCCCGGCGATCCGCGATGAAAACCCGCCAGGCGGAGGTGAAGCCGAAGGCCGCGTGATAGAGCACGAGGCCGAGCGCTGCGCCGAGGACGTAAAGCGCAGCCTGCTTCGGATTGATGACGGCGCCCAGAAGAGCCGCGCCGCCGATGATGCCGGCTGCGGCCGCCAGGGAGGCCGGGGTGTTGATGGTCAAGCTTGCACGGTTTCCGGCGGAAAGAGGCGAAGCTACGGCAGAGCTGGACATGGTCGCTCCTGAGCTTTCGTGAAATGAATTGGGTTCCAGGAGCCTGAGGCCCTTGCCACCACACAATGTGGTTCGATATAAAGAACGTCAAGGGATGTATTTTGATTTTTAATCACATTTTAGTATGTGGATATCGGCCGTGAAGAATCCTGCCGAATGGCGTACACCCGGTTCTTCTACCCGCCGACCTTTTCCCGGAACCAGAAGCTAGGCGCCATGACCATCCAGCCCGACGTCCCCGCCGCCATCGGCAACACGCCCCTGATCAAGCTCCGCCGTGCCTCCGAACTGACCGGATGCACCATCCTGGGCAAGGCCGAGTTCATGAATCCCGGCCAGTCCGTGAAGGATCGGGCCGCCCTCTTTATCATCCAGGATGCGGTGAGACGCGGAGTGCTGCGCACGGGCGGCGTGATCGTCGAGGGAACGGCGGGCAATACCGGCATCGGCCTGGCTCTCGTGGCCAATGCGCTCGGATTCCGGACGGTGATCGTAATCCCGGAGACGCAGAGCCAGGAGAAGAAGGACATGCTCCGGCTCGCCGGCGCCGAGCTGATCGAAGTCCCGGCCGTGCCCTACGCCAACCCCAACAACTACGTGAAGGTCTCGGGCCGGCTGGCGGAGCGTCTCGCGGCATCCGAGCTGAACGGGGCGATCTGGGCCAACCAGTTCGACAACGTGGCGAACCGGCAGGCGCATATCGAGACGACGGGACCGGAGATCTGGGAGCAGACGGACGGCAAGGTCGATGGCTTCGTCTGCGCCGTCGGCACCGGTGGCACGCTTGCGGGGGTCGGCATGGCGTTGAAGGAGCGCAACCCGAAGATCGCCATCGGCCTCGCCGACCCGATGGGCGCTGCGCTCTACAGCTATTACACGACCGGCGAGCTGAAGGCGTCCGGTTCGTCTATCACGGAAGGCATCGGCCAGGGCCGCATCACGGCCAATCTGGTCGATGCACCCATCGATGTCGCGTTCCAGATTCCGGACGAGGAGGCGCTGCCGGTCATCTTCGACCTGCTGGCGCATGAAGGGCTGTGCCTGGGTGGATCGTCGGGCATCAACGTCGCGGGCGCCATCCGCCTCGCCCGGCATCTCGGCCCCGGGCACACCATCGTGACGATCCTGTGCGATTACGGCACGCGTTATCAGTCCAAGCTCTTCAATCCGGATTTCCTGCGTTCGAAGAACCTGCCCGTCCCCGCATGGCTCGAGCGGAAGAGCACCATCGATCCGGGACTCGTGTAGCGAAAAAACGTTACTCGTCTGCGATGCTTGTGCGCCGCGCTCGATATATTTGAGCGCGGCGCATTGCGATGATCAGGCCGCCGAAGACGTGGTCGTTTCCGAACCCGTGGAGGGCGTGGAACTCGGGGATGTCGAAGAGCTGCTCGTGTCGTCGGAACGCTGTGGCTGCGGACGGCTGAGATTGGCCGGCGAACGACCGGTTGCCGCTGCCGGCGTCGCAGACGGCTTGTGGGCGACACTGTGGAGATCGGACTGGATGCTCTCGATCAGATCGACGAGCCATGCCTCGCCGCCCTGAATGCGCTCGCGAAGCGCCGATTTCGCGATGTCGAGTTTGGCGGAAATCTCCATCGTGCTGCGCGACGGCAGATCGCTGAAATCCTGCTCGATGGCAGAAAGCTCGCGCAGAAGTTCGTCGCGCAGCGGGCGCTGCTCCTCGGCCGTGATCAGCGGCGAGTTCAGCATGCCGCGCAAGGCAGCCCAGCGCAGGCCGAGAGCGCTTACCGATTGCGTTGCGTCGTGTCCTGAGAAGTTATGGGAATCGGCCACAGGCATTTCCTTCTTTGCGAGCGTTGAGAATCGAGTGTCGCAGGAAGGAGCATGGTTGTGGCGTGAATCGGGCAGCAGCCTTCAAAAAGCTGCCCGACCGCACGCTATTTCGAATATGGTTATCGAATTCAGCGGATAAAGAAATACAGTGTCAGTGCCGCGCCGACCGCGATGACGAGCCAGCGGATCACGCTTGCGGGCAGGCGACGGCCGAAGACGACTCCGAGATAGCCGCCGATCACGGAGGCGGCGCCTACGACCAGGGTCTCGGGCCAGCTCACGAGGCCGGCGGCGATGAACAGGATCACGGCGACGAGCTGGATCAGCGTGGAGCACAGATGCTTCGCGGAATTGATCAGGTGGAAGTCGTCGCCCTCGGTGATCGCGAGCGCCGCCAGCATGACGATGCCCATGCCTGCGCCGAAGAAGCCGCCATAGATGGCGACGCATGTCTGGAACGCGAGCCCCGCCGTCCACGCCTTGGTGGACGGGTGATGCCCTTCCTGCTTTCCGATCCTGCGGGCGAGCGCCACGATCTTGGGGCTCGCGGCGAAGAGCAGGGTCGCGAACAGCAGGAGCCACGGCACGAGCTTGCGGAAGGCGTCGTTGTTGGTGACGGTGAGGATGTAGGCGCCGATGACGCCGCCGACGAGGCTGACGATGCCCAACGCGGCGAAGCGCTTCACGTTGGCGGCGAGCTCCCGCCGGTAGGCCCAGGCGCTCGCCAGGTTGGCGGGCGTGACAGCGACCGCGCTCGTGGCATTGGCGACGACGGGCGGGAGACCGGCGGCCACGAGGGCCGAGAAGGTGAAGAAGGTGCCGCCGCCCGCAATCGCATTGACGAGACCGGCTGCCAGGCCCGAGGCGGCGAGAAGCACCGCAGTGGATAGATCCATGATTTTATCTGACGGGATATGAAGCAGGAGGGTTGAAGAAGCCCAGCCCATAGCATGGCGGAAGGACCCGATCCCATTAGGCCAACGTCTAGGCTTCGTGTCTTCGTGCGATCAGCCTGCCGAAAGCTGCTTGTAGAACACGGTCGTGTCGCAGAACCCGCCCTTGGGCCACAGGGCATAGTTCGGAATGACGCCCGATCTGGTCCATCCGATGCGTTCGTAGAGGCGTTCCGCGTCGCCCCCGGTCACCGTGTCGAGCACGAGCACGGTCTTCCCGGCCGCGCGGGCGGCGTCTTCTGCTGCCCTCATCAGGGCCGCCCCGATGCCGCGCTTCCGGGCCTGTCCGTGGACAAGCATCTTGGCGATGTCGGCCCGATGAGGCTGGTTCTCCGGCTGCTTGAGCACTACCTGCACGGTCCCGACGATGCCTCCGCTCGCCTCCTGGGCGACGAGAAGGATGCGCTCGCCTCGGGCGACCCCTTCGGCGACACCCTGCCAGAAGGCATCGGCCCTTTCCCGTGTCAGGGGCGACATGAAGCTGACCGAGGCGCCTCCCTCGACGCAATCGATCAGCACGGCCGACAGGGCCTCGATCTGTTCCCCGGCCTCCTGGGCCGAGAGGAGGCGGATAGTGATCGGTTCGCTCATGGGGCTCCTTCAGCGCTGATGGCCGGAGCCGGCGCGTGCATCGGTGGCAAGCGCCACGAGATAGCGGGCAGGTTGCTCGGCATGGTTGCGAAACAGGGTCGGCCGGTCGAGGCGCATGGACAGGCAGTCGCCCGCACCCAGACGATAGGTCTCCTCGCCCAGGGTGAGCTCGATCTCACCCTCGACGATCCAGATCTGCTGGTGGACCACGGAGGCGCGATGGCCCGTGTCGTAGGCCACCCGGGCGCCGGGCGGCATGATCACCTCGACGAGCTCGATGGGCGAGGGAAAGCCGGGAGCGGAGAGGTTGCGGCGCAGATAACCGCTGTCCGGGTCGCGCCAGACGCGCTGATCGGCGCGGCGGGCGAGGGGAGAGGCCTCCCGGCTGTCCCGTTCGGCGAAGAGCGACGCCAGGGTCACGCCGAGTCCTGCGGCCAGCTTGTCGAGCACGGCCGCGGTCGGGCTGCTCTCGCCGCGCTCGATCAGGGAAATCATGGAGCGGCTCACGCCGGTGCGCTCGGACAACCCTTCCAGGGTCATGCCGCTCTCCGTGCGCAGGTCGCGCAGGCGCGTCGCCAGATGGACATGAAGGGCGGAGGTTTCTTCCATTAAATTAGAATACGGTTCCAGTATGCTGGAGTCAACGAGCAGGCTGAAGCCTCCAGCAAGCTTCCGAAGCTACAAAAAGGCGTCGCCATGAAGCGTGGCAGTCGTTAAGGCTGCGGTTTGCTGTGGATCGCGCCCGGATCGTCCATTGCCCTCGGCGGAACAAAAGAAGATTTTCAGAGCATGTCGAACGTGATCCCTCTCGCTCCGCGCCTGAAGCAAGGACGCCCCCCTGTCGCCGAGGCAGAGGAGAGGGCCGCGCTCGCCGCGGACCTGATCGAGCTGATCGATCGGGTCAGGGAGTTGACCGAGCACGTGGCGGGGCTTCCCGGACCGGCCCTGCAGATTCAGCAGACGGCCCAGCAGCTGCTCGATGCCGGCACGGCGCTCGAACGCGCCGTGGATTCCCTGACCGAGGGCGGCGAGTGGGTGCCGTTCTGAAGCATCGAACGCAAAAGTGGGAACCGGGTTTGCGTGCCGTGATGCGAAAATCAAAAGCTTAGAGTCTCACCTCACTTCAACGCTTCCATCCGCTCGCCCGCCTGTGCAATGCCCAGGGCACGGGCCCGCGCATAATATTCCCGCGCCTTGGAGGCATCGCCGCGGATCCCCAGGACGCCCAATCTGGAGAGCACATTCGGGTCGAAGGTCTCCGCCAACAGGAAGGCCGCGCGGGCATGACCGTTGTCCATGGCGCGTTCGAACAACAGGCGGGCTCCGCTCACGTCGCCTTTGCGGAAGAGCTCTTCGGCGCGGATCGTCAGCCGGTCATCGGCCTTAGGAACCTCCGCAGATGCGCTCACCTTGGGCTCGGCTGTGGGCGGCGCCTCGGTCTTCGTGGGAACCGTTGTTACCGCGCCGAGCGGCAGCGGCTGGATGGCTTCGGGCAGGGCCGCGACCACGACGGGGCCAAGCCCCTGCGGCAGGGCGGAGGTCGCATCCGGCAGCGCCTTATCCGAAGCCACGACGGTTTTCACCTCCGGCGCAGGCGGAGGAGCCTCCTCCTGGGCAGCCGCGAGAGGGAGTTCCGTCCCGGCCGCCGCGAGGCGGAACACCACAGGCGTGGCGCTTGGACGTTGGGGCTCCTGAAGCGCGCGAAGCTCATCATCGGTATCCACCAGCTCCCGGGTCAGCATGTCGCCGCGCCACTCGGCTACGGCCAAGGCTTTCTTCAGTTCCGAGACCCGCGCCGTGTCGGAGGCCATCCTCTCATTCTTGAAGGCGCGCAGGTCGCGCAGCTCCGTCTCGGCGCCGGCGAGCCGGCGCTCGGCCGCGTCGCCCCGCTCGCGCTCCCGGCGCAGGGCCGCGTCCCGATCGGACGCACCCGTTGCCTCGGTGGCCTTGTCCTGCTCCCTGGCTGCCTGAAGAGCACCGTATTCCGCCTTGAGCTTCTCCAGTTCGCCGATGGCGGCCCGGCTCTGGTCCTGTTCCCGCTGCAGGGCCTGGCGCATCTCGGAGGATGCAAGCGCCTGCGACTTCGATTCCTTGTCCAGGCGCTCCGCGAGAGCATCGCGCTCCTGCGTGAGGCTGGCGAGACTTTGCGAGATCCTGCCGCTGTTGGCGCGCTCCTGCTCCAAGGCCTGCCGCATCTCGGCGAGGGTCGAGGCATCGGGAACGGGAGAGGCCGCACAGGCCTCGGCGGTTGTCGTCTTGTCGGCGGAGGACGGCGCCGGTGTCTGGCCGTCATCGCTCCGGATGCCGAGCCCCTGCAAGGCGGTGGCGAGGCTCGGGTCGTTCAGGCGATCGACGAGAACGATGGCAAGAGTCCCGACCTCGATCGCCGCATTCAGGCTGCTCTCGGCCCTCTTCATGTCGCCTGTCCGGATGGCCGCCTCAAGGTCCACGGCAAGTCGCTTCCGATCCGGCGAGGTGAGAAGAAGCGGCAGGATCGTGCGAAGGTCCTCCGTTGCCGTTTGGGATGCGTCGCTCCCGTTCTTGGGAGCGCCGCCGGCCGGGGAGACTTGCGCGACGGCGGGGCCAAGGAGCGCAATGCCGATCAGACCTGTGGTCAGCAACTCCAGGGTCAAACGTTTACGTCGGGATGTGGTGTGCCCAACCATGTCGGACCTCCTTGTGCTCGCTCAAGGTTCCGCGAGAGCCTTGAGCTTCGGTCCTGTTCGGATCGTCAGTCCTGCCGCGTGACGCGCCGGGTGGATTTCTGCCGGTCGCTCTGCCACGCGAGGAATTCCCGGAACAGCACTTCGCGCTGCTCGGCCGAGACGTCGATGCCTCTGCTCTTCATGAAGCTCTCGAAGCTCTTGCCTTCTGGCGTCGGCTTGCTGGCTGCGGCCGCGCGGTCGAGCCAGTCCTGCGCCGGCTTCACGCGCTCCCAGCCGGGCACGTCGGCTGCGAGGTTGACCTCCTTCCATTTCGGATGCCGTCCCGGCTGCAGGAACTCGTCGAACCGGGAGAAGAACGCATCCACGAACCGCTTGACGCGATTGTAGCGGTCGGAGTTTTCGGGCCAGTTGAACACGGCGAGCAGGCTGCCGACCGCAAGGGTGTCGACCGGCTTGTCCTTGTCGACGAGCTGCGGGTAGTCGGCGTTCGCCAAGCGGGCCGGGAAGTAGCTTTCCGCGATCTCTCCCTCGAACGGGATCGACAGGAGATGGAAGCGCCCATCCGTCTGGAACTCGGCGATGGCGCGGACCGGGCGGCCGGCCACATAGACGGCCGCCTGGATCTCTCCTGATTTCAGCTTCGCATAGGACGAGGCCTGATCGAAGGTGGTCACGTCCGGCTTGATCCCGAGCTTGTCGAAGATCAGGCGCGAGGTCAGGTTGGTACCGCTGCCGGCCTTGTCGATATTGACCTTCTTGCCGTCGAGCTGCCGGATATCGGTGATCTCCCGGTCGGCGATGATGTGGACCTCCTCGTTGTAGAGGCGGGTGATGAAGCGCAGGCGCCGCACCGCATCGTTCTGGAGGTTCTCCGCCTTCAGCTGTTCGCGCGCGTCCATCTGCACGATGCCGATGTCGACGCCGCGCAGGAACATGATGTCGCGCAGGTTCTGCAGCGAGCCACGGCCGATCATCGGCAGGACGCGAAGATCGTCTCCGTCGAGCACGTTGGCGAGATCGGCGGCAATGCGGATATAGGTGCCGTCCGCGCCGCCGGAGATCACCCCGAGCGTGCCCGCATTGGCGCGCGCCGGGTTGAAGACCTGGGCGTTTTGGGCCGAAACGGCGAGCGTACCGGATAGAAGAGCGGCTGCGACAAAGACGACTTGAAGACACACATGGCGGAAAAATCTGCTTAACGAAGAAGAGACGTTCACTCGACCCGACATCCTTCATCCTCCCCTGGATGAGCCTTGCGGCTATTGTCGATCCGATCGCTTTGCGCTCGTACTTACTGGTGGAAAATCGCTCTAAGAAACGATGAAACAAAACGAAAGAACGAGCATCGTAGGCCCCTGTCGGGTACGGTCAATTGAGTTTTGAGGACGGATTACTACTCAAGAAGTGCTATTGAATACTCAATAAGGGATAGGTTTTATCTTTATATTCCTTGAAAGAGCGGAATTTCTTATCCGGGCCTCAGGGTTTACCCGGACAGGATGCTCGGGTTTTCGCCGGTTCTGCCGCCTGAAAATTGTTAGCGTCCACGCGCTCCTTTAACGGTCCGTTAACCATAAGCGGTCGAAATCATGGGGTATTAAAGGAATCTGAACTCCCGTGACCATTGCCGTTCGCACCCGTCCATCACTTCGCTTCCGTGGCAGGTCCTTCATGGCCCTGGTCCTCGCGCCCGAAGTGCCGCTGAGGGACTGGCTCGAAGATCTCGATGCCGTGTCCGAGCGTTCGCCCGGGTTTTTCACCGGGCGGCCCATCATTGCCGATGTCTCATCGTTGAAGCCTTCCAAGTCCGAGCTGAAATTCCTCCTGGCCGCGTTCAAGATGCGCAACATCCGCATCATCGGCCTGGAGGGCGCCGCTCCCGAGAACGTCGACGCCGACATGCCGCCGCAGATTGCCGGCGGGAAGCCCACCGGCGAGATCGACGTGCCGGACGCGGCCAATGCGGCCGTCGCTGCGACCGCCGCGCCCTTTGCGGATGCGCCCGTGCCGGAGAAGTCGCTTCTCATTGAAGGCTCCGTGCGTTCGGGTCAATCGATCCTTCATCCCGAAGGCGACGTGACGGTTCTCGGTTCCGTCGCATCGGGGTCCGAGATCGTGGCCGGCGGCTCGATCCACGTCTATGGCTCCTTGCGTGGTCGCGCCATCGCCGGCTGCACGGGCAATGGCCGCGCGCGCATCTTCTGCCGCAAATTCGAAGCCGAATTGATTGCGATCGATGGGCTCTACAAGACCGCTGACGATCTGGGGGGCAAGTTCCTCGGTCAGCCTGTGCAAGTGAACCTGGATGGCGATTCGATCATCCTGAAAACGATGGATTGAGAGAAAGAGGGCGACAATGGCCAAAGTCTTGGTCGTAACTTCCGGCAAGGGTGGCGTTGGCAAGACGACGTCTTCGGCGGCTTTGGGGGCAGCGCTGGCACATGGCGGCGACAAGGTCGTGGTCATCGACTTCGACGTCGGCCTGCGCAACCTGGATCTCGTGATGGGCGCCGAGCGCCGCGTGGTGTTCGATCTCATCAACGTGGTGCAGGGCGACGCCAAGCTCAACCAGGCGCTCATCCGCGACAAGCGGCTCGAGAACCTCTCCCTGCTTCCCGCCTCCCAGACCCGCGACAAGGATGCGCTGACCGAAGAGGGCGTGGCCCGGGTGCTCGATGAACTGCGCCAGAAGTTCGATTGGATCATCTGCGACAGCCCGGCCGGCATCGAGCGCGGCGCCACCATGGCCATGCGCCACGCGGATGTGGCCGTCGTCGTGACGAACCCGGAAGTCTCTTCCGTCCGCGATTCCGACCGCATCATCGGCCTCCTCGATTCCAAGACGGAACGGGCCGAGAAGGGCGAGCGCATCGAGAAGCACCTGCTGCTCACCCGCTACGATCCGGCTCGCGCCGAGCGCGGCGAGATGCTGAAGGTCGAGGACGTGCTGGAGATCCTCTCGATCCCGCTGATCGGCATCATCCCCGAGAGCGAAGAGGTGCTGCGCGCCTCGAACGTGGGCTCGCCGGTGACGCTGAACAATCCTGCCAGCGCGCCGGGCCGCGCCTACTTCGATGCGGTCCGCCGGCTCAAGGGCGAAACGGTCGAACTGACCATCCCGTCCGACAAAAAGGGATTGTTCGGCAAGCTGTTCGGACGGAGAGCTGCATGAGCCTTCTGAGTTTCTTCAACCGGCGCACCTCCGCGCCCATCGCAAGGGAGCGCCTGCAGATCCTGCTGGCGCATGAGCGCGGCATCGTCGGGGGCAAGCCCGACCTCGTGGCACAGCTGCGGGAGGAGATCCTGGCCGTCGTCCGCCGCCACGTCATGGTGGAGCAGGACAACGTTCAGGTGAAGATGAACCGCGACTCCGACATTTCGACCCTCGAGATCGAGATCGAGATTCCCGGTCCGGCCGAAGCGCGCGCCTGATCATGCCGTGCCATGAAGGATGAGCCGCCCTGGCTGATGCGAGGGCGGCTTTCTCATGGTTGTTGCTTGCTCCAGACGCCGATCTTCGCCTCGCGGGCCTTGTCGGCCGCGGCCTTGAGTTCGGGCGTCGCATCGTCCGTGGGGCGGCCCCCGCCATTGAACAGCACCACGCGGGACAGGTCCTGGCTGCCGACCTGACACCGGTAAACGTCGTTTCCACCCGCCGGGTCGCAGGTCACTTCGCGCCCGTTGAGATACTGGGTCAGGTCCTCCGGCTTGCCTGCGCCGGGAGCCCATTCGACGCCGAACAGGCGCACCACTTCACCGTTCAGCGACAGGGTTGCCGTATCGATCACGTCCGGCACGCCGCGCAGCGATCCGACCGAGCCCGTCGAACCCGTCGTGACCGGCTCCGGTTCCTTGATCGGGCCGGGGGCGATTGGCGCCGCGGCGCTGGCGTGCGGCGCCGGCGCCTCATGTCCCCGGAACAGGAAGGCCCCGACGCCGAGGAGCGCGAGGAACGACACCGCCGCGAGGGCGACGGCCGGTCGCGCCCAGGAGCGCGCCGGCGTTTCACTGAAGACGTTCCGCTCATGCTCCTCGGCGACCGGGATCGCAGGATCCTCGGCCCGATCCCGGTCGCCGTGGTCGGGTATGACGGAAGCTTTCAGCGTCTCGAACGTGCTGCGTGCCCGTTCCGGAAGCGTCGGCTCCTCTCGCGCCTCGTGATGGATTGCGACTGCGTCCTCGACCGGGCGTGACGGGGGTGCATCGACGTTCAGCCAATCGCGCTTCGGCGCCTCGCGCGGCTGAGGCATCTCGTTCTCCCCCACGAGCGCGGCCGCATCGGGCTTGGCTGGACGGAACAGCACCGGATATTTGACGCGCAACTCGTCCAGGAGATCGCGAAGCGTGAACTCCGCCGTCTGCCCGTCCTTCTCGATCATGCGCATCTTGCCTTCATGGTCGATGATGGTGAGCTTCAGCGCCCCGTTCTCCTCCGACGGGCGCACGGAGGATTCGATGATGAGTTCGAGAGCGCGGCGCGAGTCGTCCGTGGGATGGATCCTGTCGAGCTCCGCATGGATGACCTCGCGCATCCTGTCGCGGATCCGGGCCCAGTTGTTGCGCGGATCGGCCTTGGAATCCGGCGTGGTGGAATCGTCAATCATGCGAGACACCCTCCTGGGCAAGATTGTTCCGGCGCTCCTGTCCGAGCAGCGTGCTGTGTTCCGCGACAATGACCGGCCTGTCGCCGATGAAGTTTACAATGAGCTGAAGGGCGCCGGTACCCTGCGACATGCGTCGCCGCTTGGGACTTGCTGCCTTGAAATCGAACACCGCATGCACCGTGCAGACCTCGCCCGCCGGGTTGCACGTGGCCCCGATGGCATCCTGGCGCGGGCGATAATCGCGCTCCGGCCAGCGCTGCGCGAAGCGGCGCTTCTCGTTGAAGAGCCGCTTCATGGTCATCTCGCGGCCGTGGAAGAGAATGCGCGGCGCATAGAAAGCAGCTGTGGCCTCGAGGGCGACCTCGTTAGAGGCGGACCAGGATTGGAGATAATCGACCGCGAAGTCCCGTGCGACTGCCGCCCGGGTGGAGCGCTTATCGTCCGGACTGTCCTTCGGCTGCGCGGTGACGACCGGCGCCGAAGGTCTCGCTGGCGGCGGCTCGGTTTGCGCCGCAGCCGGCCTATCAGGCTTCGTGACCGGCGCCTGCGGCTGGGCCGTCTGAGCGGGCGGAGCCACCGGGGCTGGAGCCGGCGTCGCGGCCTGCGGCGGAGGGCTTTCGGGCGGTGGAGCCTGAGGGGCGGGCGCCTGGGACGGCGCCGGCTCGATGCGGGCGGGAGGATCGACCCAGCTCCGCCCCGTCTGCGCGGCGGCCATGGAGGAGACGGCTGCCGTGAGCGTCAGGAGGGCGGTGATCGATGTCAGGGACCGGCCGATCTGCATGCGTTCCAAAAGGCCTCTTCTTGAGAGAAAGGGACCGGGGAAAAGCGGGTAAAAGGCTTGTCGGTTCCATGATCCGCCCCGGCAGGGCTGTCCTGCCGGGGCGGTTGGCAATGGTTCAGTCTTGAAATGGATTGGTCATGAAATAAGCGGGAGGCTCGAAAGCCGGTCTTTAAAGCTGGGCGACGTCCACCGAGGTGACGCCGGAGAGCCCAATTGCCTGCGCAGAGGCTTTTGAAAGGTCGATGACGCGGCCGTGAGCATATGGACCACGGTCATTGATACGAACTACCACCGACTTGCCAGTCTTCTTGTTGACGACCCGGACCTTCGTGCCGAAGGGCAGGGTGCGGTGGGCGGCGGTCAGGTCGTTGGTGTTGAAGGTTTCGCCGCTCGCGGTCCGCCGGCCGTGGAAGCCTGGGCCATACCAGGAAGCGCGGCCGCTCTGAATGACTTTTCCTGAAGATCCCGCCGGCTCGGCGGAGGCAGCTTGAGGTAAGAAGATGGTCGAACCAGAAATGAACAGAGCCGCGAGTGCGAGCGAAACCTTGCGTTGATCCACAATGCATTCCCATGATTGTTATCGGTGGCCTGCAAGATGGAGGCTAATGGGGCAACATTAAGACGATATATTTGGCTGTCACCTAACGGGTATAGCCTGAGTATCCAGAGTGGCTATTCAATTAATCTATATTGGTCCTTCGAATGATCGTGGTTTCGCTGAGTCGGTCGCAAATAATCTGGCGCTCGATTGCTTGTCCCGGACGGAATTTTTACTGCCCGCGAGGCAGCTTGGCTTCCCTTGGGGGAAGAGCCATCAGTCGAAAGGCCAGGGCGAGTGCCGCGATCAGCAGGAGGGCCACGAGGGCCGAGACCCCGGGCCAGCCCCCATGGGTCCAGAACACGCCGCCGAGCGTGCCGACGGCGCTGGAGCCGAGATAATAGCAGAACAGGTACAGGGCCGAGGCCTGCGCCTTCGCCCCGAGGGCCCGGTTGCCGACCCAGCTGCTGGCGATGGAATGAGCGCCGAAGAAGCCGAAGGTGACGGCTACGATCCCGGCCAGAATGAGCACAAGGTGATGGAAGAGCGTGAGCGCCACGCCGGCAAGCATGATCGCGATCATGGCCCACAGGACCCGTCTGCGGCCCAAGCGTCCGGCCAGCTCCCCGATCCAGGCCGAGCTCAGGGTGCCGATCAGGTAGGCTGAGAAGATCGCCCCGATGGCCGACTGGCTCAGGGAATAGGGCGCCTCCGTCAGGCGGTAGCCGAGATAATTGTAGATCGTCACGAACCCGCCCATGAGGAGGAAAGCCTCCGCGAAGAGGGCGCGCAGGCCCGGATCCCGCAGGTGTTCGCCGAAGGAGCGCAGCAACTGCCCAGGACGGGCCGGGCGGGGATGAAAATGGACTGACGCCGGCAGGCTCCGCCATGCCGCGAGGGCCGAGCACAGGCCCACGACGCCGATCAGCCCGATGGCGACCCGCCAGGAACCGAGATCCGTCAGCACGCCGCTGATGATCCGCCCGGCCATGCCGCCCACCGCATTGCCGCCGATGAAGAGCCCCATGGCGAGGCCGATGGATTTCGGGTCCACTTCCTCGCTCACATAGGCCATGGCGACCGCCGGAAGGCCGCTCAGGGTGATGCCGATCGCCATGCGGGCGAGGAGCAGGCTGGTCCAGTTCGGGGCCGCGGCGGACAACAGGGTCAGGAACGCCGAGGCGAACAGCGACGCCACCATGACGGGCTTGCGTCCCCAGACTTCCGACAAGGAACCCGCCACCAGCATCGCCACTGCGAGAAGGCCGGTCGAAAGCGACAGGGACAGGCTGCTGACGGCCGCACTGACATGGAATTCCTGCGAGAATTCCGGCAGCAGGGGCTGAACGCAGTAGAGGATGGCAAAGGTCGAGAAGCCGGCGGCGAACAAAGCCATGTTCAATCGGCGGAAGGCAGGCGTTCCGCTCACCAGGCGGCTCGGCGTTTCCGACAATGGCTCCAGCATGAATTCCTTCCGCGCCTGCCGAACGTGTACGGCTTGATGCACCGACTCTAGGATAGGGCTCATCTTCGTGCTGCCTATGCTTAAGGTGCAACTGTAGGGCCGTCGACGTGGCTATCCATTCACAGAAAGCATGGAATACCTGCCGTCTTTGCACTTCTCCCCGAGGTGGAACGGTATTTTATGCATTCTCCATTACCTCCTCTCTTGAGACCGTCAGGCTCGCCGCATCGTCGTGCGAGCCTCATTTTTTGAGCTGTTCATGACCTCCGCCTCCGCTGCTCGGGACAATGCGGCGCCCTCGACACCCGGCGCGCCTGCCTCTCCGCTGCGGGGCATCCTCTTCCTGATCAGTTCCACGGTCGTGTTTTCCGTGGCGGACGTCATCACCAAGCAGCTCGCCTCCACCCTGCCGCCACCGGAAGTGGCCTGGATGCGCTACGTCACCTTCGCGCTCGTCATCCTTCCCGTGGTGCTGATCAAGGGCGGGCCGGCCCTGTTCCGCTCTCAGCGGCCTGGTCTTCAGGTTGTCCGGGGCTTTGGCATGGTGGGCTCTTCCATCATGTTCATCCAGAGTCTGCCTCATCTGCCTGTAGCCGACGCGACGGCGGTCTTCTTCGTCTCGCCGATCCTGATCATGGCCCTGTCGGTGCTCTTCTTAGGCGAGACCGTCGGCTGGCGGCGCTGGATGGCCGCCGCGATCGGCCTGATCGGGGTCGTGATCGTCGTAAGGCCCGGCACGGGCGCGTTTCAGCCGGCGGCCTTCCTGCCGATCGTCAGCGCGTCGAGCTGGGCCGTCGGGGCCGTGGTCACCCGCAAGATCACGGGCGACCATGCCCTCACGACGCTTGCCTACTCGGCCTCGGTCGGCAGCATCGTGCTGAGTGCGCTCATGCTCTTCAATTGGGTGACGCCGAACGGAACCGAGATTGCGCTCGGCCTGTGCATGGGCATCCTGTTCGCCATCGGCCATTGGTTCGTGGTCATGGCCTATCGCCATGGCAACGCATCGCTGATTGCGCCGTTTTCCTATGTCCAGCTGATCTGGGCGGGCACGCTCGGCTATCTGGTGTTCGGATCGCTGCCGGATTCCTGGACGATCACGGGCGCCGGCCTCATCTGCATGAGCGGCTTCTACACGGCCTATCGCGAGCGCGTCCGCGCCATGCAGAAGAGGTTTTCCGTCTGATCCGGATCAGGTTCCCGAATGAACGACGCGCAGGCGCGGGCGCGCCGTGCGGCTGTAGAAATTGAGTTCCACGAACTCCCCGTCGGCCTGACCCTCGACGAGGCGGTAGCCGAACTGCTCCACCAGGGCCCGCACCTGGCCGAGATTCTCGTTCGAGATCCTGCGGGAGAATTCCGTCAGATCCTGGCTCATCAGAGCGGCCACGATGCCGATCTCGACACCCTGATCGAAGTCGGCGCTCCGGGCCGGAAAACGAAGCCGCATACCCTCAGCGAGATGGATGTGGTGCATAGGATCCTGGTCGGTTTACGCTTAGCAACTGGTGGCGTTTATCGGGCACAAGATCCTACCGGTTGCTTAAAGTCCGAGATGGGGCAGGCTCCGCCGGGGAGCGTGGTTAATCGTTCGTGGAGACGCCCGCGATGGATCCCGGACGGCAGCTTTGCATTATCCTCGACAGGTTCCTCCCATTGGTCCCAACCGGAGCGAACCGGATCTTCGATAAACGGCAACGAGGCGCAGCATGAAGCAGGTTTTGATAGGGATCGCCCTGACGGCCGGTCTGGTGGGATCGGCAGCCCAGGCGGCCGATGTGAGGACCGTGTCCCGGTTCGAAACCACCCGGATTGTCCAACCCGGCCGCGCCATCGCCCGGCTCGCCGACCAGGGGCTCGGCTATTCCGTCCTGCACGATTCGCCGAGCGGCCCGCAGGGCTTCTACCGCGTCCATGTGACCTGCGCGATCGACGAGAGCTTCATGCAGACCTATTGCCCGACTGCGGCCTATGTCTCTTCCTGTCCGCGAGCTCGCATTGACTGTGCCAATGGCGGAGCGAGTGTCCAGGCACTGCGGCTGAAGTACTGAAGCGAGCCATCCCGAATGGCGACGATCTGATCCCTTCTCCTGCGCCACCTGGAGAGGGTAGGGCGCTTATCCGGCTGGCCGCCTTGTATTCGCCGCAAGTGAGCATTAGGTAGAGAGGATCGACATTTGGCCGGACAATCGGGCCGTTACGCCTTGGCCTTCCAGGCGCACGTTCAGACCCTCTTCCCAAACATCGACGAACCCGAGTGTGAGGGCGTGCGGGTGCATGCCCCTTGCTCACGTGCATAGCTAGCCTAACCAAGGATA
>NZ_JBFRGW010000041.1:0-37408 GCF_052115545.1 Microvirga sp. 2MCAF35 | reverse complement strand
CGCGGCCGCGAGATGGCGGGCCTCGATGGCGTTGTCCTTGAACACCTGCAGCGAGCGGGCGAGCGCGCCCACTTCGTCCTTGCGCTCCACACCTGTCACGTTCACGGACAGGTCACCGTTCGCCAGTTGGTTCATGGAACCGGAAACGCGGTTCAGCGGGCGCGTAATGGCCATCACGACAATGGAGCCAAGCAGTGCAATCGCAATGCTCAAACCGATGACCGATGACACGATGAGTGTCATGGAGGTGCTGGATGCCAGGGCTTCCGACGCGTCAGATGCGCGGTCGAGCGCTTTCTGGTTGACAGCGATGCGCTCCGTCAGGAGGTCACGAACCTTCATGCGAAGATTGCGTCCTTCACCGTTGGAGATTTGAAGGGCGGAGAAATCGTCATCCTGCATGCTGTGGGCGACGCTCTTGTCCATAAGCGCGAAATAGTTGACGAGAGTCGCCTTGATGTTCTCGGTGATGGCGCGACGCTCCGCTGAGTCGGAAAAGGCGATCAGCTCGTCGGCATGTTGCAGCGTCAGCTTCTTGTATTGCTGATAGACGGCTTCCGCGCTCTTGAGCCGGTCCTGTTCCGTTGAGGACAACAGGATCAGGTTCTTTTCCTGAATGCTGGCCTCGTTCACTTCGGCGTTGATGTCCAGAATGGTGATCAAGCGTGCGGCTTCGACATCTGTCAGTTTCTTTGTGTCCGCACTGAGGGTATCCAATCCGTTTTTCGCAATGGCAATCAAGCCGATCGTGATAGCGATGAAGATTGCTGTCGGGATCGCCAGTTTGACGATCAATTTCAAATTATTCAGAAAACGCATGGTCCCTCGACAACCTGCCCACAACCCCGCAGGAGGCGCACGCCCCCACGACGTGCCGACAACAGGCTCCTTGTTTATAAACCTCCTGCGTTGAGCATCGCATTACGGGAAATTACTTAGACGCATTCGCTTATCTAAGAAAACTTCACGTATTTCGAAATTATATTAACGTTTTATTGATAAATTGTGAATCGATAAGCTTCGGAAGCAATCGCTAAAATCAGGATAAATTTCTACTAAAGTAGCATCAATGTAGCCCTGGCAGAATAACCTCAGTCCAGACCTAACGCTGGACTGACGTTGAGCGGGCATAACGGCTTGAAGACGTCATTGTCTTCTGATGTTAACGATGCATCTCAAATCTGGCTACGTCGAAGGTGAACAGCCCAAGGCCATCGCGGAGCTCGTCCAAGGTGGCTTGGGTCCGTTCCCGGGCTGCCAGGGTGCCGGCCTGCAGCCGATCCAGAACATAGCCGCGATCGCGCCCGAGGGCAGTGCGGCGCTCCCGAATAGGCGCGAGAAGGTTCTGAAGGATATCTTCCAGGCGGCGCTTGACGACGGAATCGCCGAGGCCACCATGGCGATACCGTGCCTTCAGGTCTTCGACGGCTGCGCGATCCTCGTCGAAAGCATCCAGGTAGGTGAAGACGACGTTCCCTTCCACCGTGCCGGGATCGGAGGCGCGCAGGTGATTAGGATCCGTGTACATACGCCGCACCGCATCGCGGATCTCGTCGGGCGTGGCGGACAGGGGAATGGCATTGCCCTGGGACTTGCTCATCTTCGCCTTGCCGTCGACGCCGGGCAGCCGCCCGATGGATGGGATCAAGGCTTGGGCTTCGGGAAGCACATCGCGGCCGATCTGCCGGTTGAGACGGCGCACGATCTCGTTGGTCTGCTCGATCAGAGGAGCCTGATCCTCGCCCACGGGCACGACATTCGCCTTGAACCCGGTGATGTCCGCCGCTTGTGCGGCCGGGTAGCACAGGAAGCCCGCGGGAATATCGCGCCCGAAGCCGCGCGTCTGAATCTCGTCCTTGATCGTCGGGTTGCGCTCGAGCCGCGCGACGGTCACGAAGTTCAGATAGAGCAAGGTGAGTTCGGCCAGCGCCGGCAGGCCCGATTGCACGCAGATCGTCGTCCGGTCCGGATCGATGCCGACGGCCAGATAATCGAGCGCCACCTCCAGCACGTTCCGACGCACCTTGGCGGGGTCGGACGCATTGTCTGTGAGCGCCTGCGCATCTGCCAGAAGCAGATACTGCCTGTGGCTATGCTGAAGGACGATGCGATTCTTCAGGGATCCGGCATAATGGCCGAGATGAAGAGGACCAGTGGTCCGGTCTCCGGTCAGGATGATGGGACGCTGATCGATGTCGATGGGCATGGGGCTTCTCCGTATGAGAGCCGCCGTGACGTAGGACATGATCAGAAAAGAACGAACGATACCTGCCGTGCACGGCGGCTACGTTCGTTGCGAAAAACATGACGACGTGCCGCTCCTGTCAGGAGCGCCACCAAAGGATTGCGGTTGGGGTCGCACAGCCGTTCATGGACTTAGGAATGCCACGGGGACGGCGCTCGCGCAAGAAGCCTGAAAATCTCAGAGAACTACGATGCCGGCGTGCTTGGCTTTGTTGTCGGGCTCCACATGGATCGTGATGAGCGAATCCTTCAC
This sequence comes from Microvirga sp. 2MCAF35, assembly GCF_052115545.1. Classification (NCBI taxonomy): domain Bacteria; kingdom Pseudomonadati; phylum Pseudomonadota; class Alphaproteobacteria; order Hyphomicrobiales; family Methylobacteriaceae; genus Microvirga; species Microvirga sp. 2MCAF35. The sequence goes on along the minus strand of NZ_JBFRGW010000041.1, from coordinate 34,911 downwards.
GTCGTCCTTGAGGGCGCGCTCCAGGCGGTCGCAGATGTCATGGGCGTCGGTCACGCTCATGTGGCCCGGTACCACGAGATGGAAATCGATGAAGGTCATCCGGCCCGCATGCCGCGTGCGCAGGTCGTGCGCTTCGATGGCGCCCTGAGCATTGATGGCGATGATCTCGCGAACGCGGCTCAGGGTCGCCTCGGGAAGGGCCTCGTCCATGAGGCCGCCGATGCTTTCCTTCATCAGGCCCCAGCCGGACCAGAGAATGTTGACGGCCACCAGGGCGGCGAGGACGGAATCGAGCCAGTGCCATCCTGTGAAGGGCACGAGCAGGAGGCCGATCAGAACGCCCGCCGAGGTCACCACATCCGTGAAGAGATGGCGTCCATCGGCCACCAGGGCGGGCGAGCGCATGCGACGTCCACGGTTGATCAGCAGCCAGGACCAGAAGGCATTGATGACACTGGCGATCGCGTTGATCGCAAGACCCTCCATGGGCGCATCGATCATCTTCGGCGACAGGAAACCGTAATAAGCCTCCCGCAGGATGGCCAGCGCCGCGACGATGATCAGCACGCCTTCGAGAACGGCGGAAAAATATTCCACCTTGTGATGCCCGTAAGGATGGTTCGCATCCGCCGGCGCTGCGCTCAGGCGCACCGCCATGAAGGCCGCGACCGCCGTCACCACGTTGATGACGCTCTCAAGCGCATCCGAATAGAGCGCAATGCTGCCCGTGATGTAATAGGCAGCATATTTCAGGACGAGAACAACCGTTCCGACGAATATGCTGCCGAGGGCAAGTTTCTGAATCTTGTCCATGGCGCGATGCGTAATCAAGAGTGCTGCGGGAAACGAGGCGACCTTATAGACGGTGTTTCTCAATGCGCAAGATCTTGTTTTTACTTGCAATTCGTTCGCAAAATCATGTCAGGGAAAAGCATTTCCTGTGCAAGGCGAGCCTGAGATTGGCTAAGAGAAGAGGCGCATAACGGCCGCTGCGGGCCGATCATTCCGGGAGGGCCGTCGCCTTGAGCAGAACCTTCTCGTAATAGTTCGATAAGGTCGGAGCGAGGGCCTGGCAGCGCCGGACGAGTTCGAGAGCCTCCACCCGACGACCGGCACGGATGCTGTCGAGCAGCGTGGGATGCACCTTCATCAGCTCCGCCAGCGCCGGGTCCTGACGCTGCGAGGCGGGCGCAACGATGGTGAAGATGGCAGTCTTCTCGGCACGCCCTTTCACGGCAATGCGGTCGAGCTCGATCAGCACGAAATGGTCCTGCAGCGCTTTTGCCGTCGCGGGACCGAGGACGATGGAGACGCCGTATTCCTTCGACAGGCTCTCTAGACGCGACGCGAGGTTCACCGTATCGCCAAGGACCGAGTAATCGTAGCGCCAGCGCGAGCCTACATTGCCGACCACGCAGTCGCCGGTGTTGATGCCGACCCCGATGGCGAAGGAGGGCGCATCCTCGCCTTGTTCCCGTCGCAGCTCGGCATTCAGGGCTGTGACCGCGTCCAGCATGCCCATGGCGGCGCGTGCGGCGCGCAGCGGATGGTCCGGGCTCGGCAGCGGGGCGTTCCAGAACGCCATGACGCAATCGCCGATATATTTGTCGATGGTGCCGCCTTCCGCGAGCACGGCGGCGGACAGTGGATCAAGCAGGCGGTTGATGAGGGTGGTGAGGCGCTCCGGCTCATCCTTCAGCTTCTCCGACAGGGTCGTGAAGCCGCGCACGTCGCAGAACAGGATCGAAAGATTGCGGCGCTCGCCTCCGAGCTTCAGGGCACTCGGATCCCGCGCGAGCTGCGCCACGAGGTCCGGCGAGAGATAGCGCGAAAAGGCCTCCGACACGGTGCGGCGTAGGTGACGTTCGCGGGCATAATCGAGCCCGAAACGCGCGCCGAACACCGCCAGCGCCGCCGCCGCCGGCATGGCGGGCGGCATCCAGACCCGGCCGAAGCGGAGCACGGCCCAGGATCCGACGATGAAGAAGGCGAGCAGGAAGGCTGCCGCGAGCCCGGTTCGCCAGGAGATGCCGCGCGTGCAGAATGCGGCGGCCAGCAGAGCCCCGGCGATGACCAGAAGCGCCATGACGAGCCGAGGCACGGGCAGCACGTAGAGATTATGGCGGAGATTGTCGAGGATCGTGGCCTGGACCTCCACGCCGGCCGTGAGGGTTCCCTCGGTCAACGTAAAGGGCGTCGGGAAAGTATCGGGCGCGCCGATATCGGCGGAGGTCGCCTGCTTCAGGCTCAAACCCACCAGAACGACCTGGTCCTTGAAGAAGCCGGGCGGCAGAAAATGCGTCGGATCGAGAGCCTGGTAATAGGAGGCTGTCGGGTAGGAGCGGGCCGGTCCGAAGAATTGGATCAGTGCGCCGTCAGGAGCGACCGCCTGCGGTTCGCCCTTCAGGCGCAGCGCTTCGGCACTCAGACTGTCTGGGGCCTGAGGCATGCGTCGCAGATAGGCATCACCGTCGAGATCCACGGATGCCACGCCTGTTGCCGCGCCGGCATCGAGGAAAGGATCGAGCGGGCTGACACGGGTCGTCTGGATCCCTTGAGGCAGGAGCGTTGTCACGTCGTCGGTGGCGAGCACCACGTCCGGACCGAGCACCTTCGCGAAAGCCGTATCGGCCTCCTCCGTGGTGGGGTCGGCGAAGATGATATCGAAGGCGATCACCTTCGCGCCCGCCGCGCGCAGGCTCTCGACCAGTTTGGCGTGAAGCTCCCGGGACCAGGGCCAGCGTTGGCCGATCTCGCCGATGGACGGCTCGTCGATGGCCACGATCACGGCACCCGGCCGTGCCGGCAGAGGTGGCGAGACGACCGAGAGGATATCGTAGAGTCGCGCCTCGATGAGATGGATCGGGGGGAAATAGAGGACAGGCATCAGCAGGGCCGCGATGAGCCCCGCCATGATGAAATGGCGCCAGAGAGATCCTCTGCCGTGATGGTCCGATGCCGGCCCCGGGCCGCTCACCCTAGAACCGAGCCTTGACGGAGGCCGCGACCGTGCGGCCGGGAGCCGGAATGTCGAAGCCGAAATCGTAACGCTGGTCGAACAGGTTGAGCGCCGTCACGCCGAACTGGAAGCGCCGGTCCGGCGTCTCCCAGCTGATCGCAGCGTCGGTCGTCCAGTAGGATTCCAGCCGGTCGTTGTCATAGGAACCGGACCGCTCGCCGATGAAATTCTGGGTCAGGGTGAACCGCAGGCGGCTCGGATGGACGAAGGTCATTCCGAAGCGCGCGAAGCGCTCCGGAACATAGGGGACCGGCTCTCCCACGCCCTGGCCGTTGCGGTCTTCCGCCGTCGCCAGGATTTTCGAGGTCGCTCCGCCGACGGTGCCGAACACGCCGATGCCGTGACCGAGCCAAATATTGACCGTGGCGGCGAGCCACTCGGCGCGCGCCTTTTCGATGTCCTCGAAGCTCGTCAGCGTGTTGATTCTCGGAACGTTGAGGTCGTTCAGCGTTTGGCGCTGGTATTCCAGCGCCGTGAAGACATGCGGGGTCCATTCCGCATCCCAGCGCAGAACAAGGCTCTTCGTCGGTCCAGCCGCGGGCGTGTCGTTCGGAATTAGCCCGACCGTGGTCATAGGGGCAAGCGAGTAGCTCAGGTAGGTATCGGCGTTCTCGATATAGGCCGCACGCAGCCATTGCCCTTCCAGCGGCGACACGCCGATGCCGAAACGGGGCGAGACCCAGACGTCGGGATCGGTATCCTTCACGTCGAGGAAGGTGCGATGGACGCCGGCCTGAGCCTCGAACCGATCATTCGGGCGCCACGAAAGGTCCGCATAGGCCCGGCCGCCGCGGAAGGGACTGTCCAAGGCCGTCGCGTCCTGGAGATAATCCTCCGGTCCCGAGAACCAGTATTGGTAACTCCTGCTGACGCCGTTGTATCGCACCTGACCTGCCTGAGCCTCCAGGCCATAGCGCAGGTTGAAGTCGCCGATCCCAATGGCGTGGCTCACCGCTCCGACGACGCCATCGACGCGTTGCTTCTCCTGCCAAAGGGTATGGAGGGTCGGGAAGGTGCTGTAGTCCCACTGATCCCCACGATCGAGCGTATCGTTACGGGTTGCGAAGATGGCGGTCGAGAGGACATTCCGGTAGCCGAAGGTGTGGCTCCAGCCGGCCACGCCGAAAAGGGTCGTCTCGTCCCGCTCGATATGTTCGGTGCGGTCCACTCGATCGACATCCGTCAGGCCCGGCCTGCCGTCGGTGGCCCAACCCATGAACATGAACCGGTCGGCTGCACTCGGTGCCGAGCCGATGCTGAGCGTGATGCCTTTCGCTCTCTCATTGTCGGCCGTCAGGTCGCCCTTGGCCTCACCGGCATTGGCGGACAGGCTGAAGCTCGTCGGCACCGGGTCGTTGGAGAAGCCGTTGACCAGCACGCCCGCGTCCCAGCCGACCTTGCCGCCGCGCACCACGGGGCCGCCTCCGATTTCTGTATCGAGGAACGGCCGGCGGATGGGATCGAAGCGCCCGATGCGGCCGGAAACGGCCAAGGGATCGAGGAGCAATCCCTGAATGGAGAGGTTCAGGGCCGCGCTGTTGAGGTCCGTTCCTTCGGCGGCATCGAGGGTCGGCTCGGTCGTAAACAGGCCCGGCCTGCTGGCGATCGCCTGGTCGAAATAGCCTTGTGCCTCGAACGGATCGAAGGTCCGGTCGGCATAGAAGCGGGCCCAGTCGTGCAGGTTGATGAAGCGGTAGGCTTCCACCGGATAGGAGCCGGTCTGCTTGGTGACCGAAAGGCCCGCATAATCTCCGCCACGGTCCCGGTAGCGCCGCAGGGCCTCGCGCGCGGCGAGGATCGCCTCGTCGGCCATGTAGAGATCGAGCGCGAAGGCCGTGCGCAGGATGGGCACGATCGGGGCCCTGGGATCGAGCCGGTCGGCATTGTCGAGCGTCTGCCAGGCGAGTTCGTAATCGCCGTTCTGGAAATAGGCGTCGGCCAGGATGAGCTGATCGTTCGAGCGGGCCGGATTGACGGCGGACCCGGCCAGCAGGGATTCGATGGCCTGAGCCATCTTGCCCTTCTGCAGGAGATAGCGGCCCCGGGCCGAGTAGGCCGTGGGCGGATCGAGCGTCAGCGCCTTGTCGATGAGGACGCCTGCTTCTTCCACCCGGCTCTGATCGAGGAGAAGGATGGCCAGGTTGACATAGGGAATCGGGTTCTGCGGCTCCATCTCGATGGCATGCCTGAAGGCGTCTTCGGCCTCGATGAAGGCGCCACGGCTCTGTTCGAGCAAACCGATCTGGTTGAGGAGCGAGAAGTTCGGATCGGTCTTCACGACGCTGTAGAGATCGGCCAGCGCTCCATCGATATCGCGGGCATAATCGGCTTTGATCGTGGCCCCGAAGGTCACCACGTCCGGATCCGTGGAATCGATGGCCTTGGCGCGTTCATAGGCCGCGTACATGTCCTCGCGATGGTCGAGGTCCTGCGCGAGGGATGCCGAGAGAACGGCCAGCCCGGCGTCGTTCGGAAACAGTTTCTCGGATGCCGCCGCCTCGGCAGCGGCGGCTTTGAGGTCCTGGCGGAAACCGGTGAGGTAGGCGTTGATTTCCGCCGTCCTGGGATCCCTGACCGGCACCTTCGGGACGGGCTGCACCCGCTTCGGATCCGCCAGGGAAGCGGCCGCATAGCGGCCGTACTCGGCCCAGCCGCGCCGCCGGGAATCGAGGCCCGGCTTCGCGCGCTCGAACAGCCTGATCGCATCCTGCCAGCGGCGGTCCGCGCCGGCCATGAGGGCTTCGAGATAATCGGCGCGGGCCCGCTGTGCCCTTGTCATCGGCCGGTTGCGGGCTTCTGCGAGAGGGGCTGCCGCCCCGCGCCGGTTGCCGGCATTCATGAGGCTCTCGGCGAGGGTGAGCCAGTCTTCCGTCGTGCGGTTCGCGGACGGCAGGGCCTCGATTCTGGATTTTTCGGCCTCGAATTGTTTGCTGTCCAGCGTTGTCGTCGGCAGGTTGATGAACACCTCGCGCATCGACATGTAGAACAGCATCTGCTCGCGGTCGTTCGGGCTGACGAGAACGAATTTCGTCGGCGCCTGACCGACCGCCGCCACGGCTCCTTCGCCCTGGCGAACCGTTACAGCACCTTGCGGGTTCTTGAGCTCGACGACGCCTTCGAGCACCACGAGGGAGGTCTTGCCGGCGCCGTCCACCGCCAAGGACCAGTCGGTGCCGCGAATGGCCGCGACTGCGGCCGGAGTCTTGACGTCGACGCCCGAACCGCCACGGGCGGCGCGTGCCCAGATGTTGCCGGCCTGGAGGCTGAGCTGGGTCGCATCGGCCGGTCCGCTCGCCACGTCGTTGACGGTCAGGGTCGAGTTACGCCCGACGCGGATTTGGGTCTGGTCGTTGAACAGGATCGCCAGATTGCCGATGGCGTTGGTGCGCAGGGTGTCGCCGCCGACAAGGCTCTGCTGCAGCTGGGCGGCGCGCCAGAGATCCTCGCGCACGAAGCGCATCTCCTCGCCGCCCTTGGCCGCCACGATGGCGCCCGCCGCGGGGGCCTGGCGCGGCACGGGAGCTTGAGCCTGCGCGGCGGCAAAGGAAAGCGCCAGGACGCTTGTGGCGGCCAGAAGCCTGACGGATCGGAAAGACATGGAAGACCGGCTCGAACGAAGGGTTACCTGCTCTAACGTTACTGGAGCTTAGCAGGAAGTCCCCGGGAACAAAGCCGATTCACATCATGGATGATGTGTTTTAAAGCACAGGGTGAACGGCTGCGGCTTTCAAGCCACAGATTCAGACGCCAAAACGACGATGGGAGGCGGGTTCAAGCCGTCTTTCCGCAGGCGATCAGCAGTTTCTGCTTCAGATCGTGCTGGGCGAAGGGCTTCTGCAGGACCGGGCGGTCCCGGAAGGCATCGCGGATGCCCGCGCTGCCGTAGCCGGTCGAGAAGACGAAGGGGATCGAACGCTGGGCCAGGGCCTCGGCCACCGGATAGATCGGCTCGCCGGCGACGTTCACGTCGAGAATGGCCAGATCGACCTGTTCGCGCGCCACCGCGTCGAGGGCTGCCGACAAGCGGGCCGCCGGGCCGATCACCTCGCAGCCGAAATCGAGAAGCATATCTTCCAGGAGCAGGGAGATCGCGGCTTCATCCTCGACGACGAGAATACGCAGGCCGTTGAGATCGCCGTTGCTCGTTACGCTGTCGGTCACGGGTTCACTTTCTTTCACGCTGGGACGCTGGCGGATCGCTCAGCAAAGCACGGAACAAGATGCGCTGGATCTTCCGGACTTCAAGCCTGGAATCAGGTGCTTCTATCACTTTTGCGTATCCGTGCAAAAACCGGGCACGGCTCGAAATGAGCCATGATATCGTTATAGACTAATCTTAGGGCGACTCCTCGCCTTTGCCTAGGCCTCACGCATCCATCAATCGGTCGGAGGATTGCGACGACGCGGGTCAGCAATGGCCCCTTGCGGAAAAGGCATCTTATCCCGAATAATCGACTGATGTTCTCGCGTGATCGCTACCGTATCGTCATGAACGCCTCCGCATGGGATCAACACCATGCCTAGGCGACGCCCCAAAGCACCCGTTCTCATCGTTCTGCACCAGGAGCACTCGACGCCCGGCCGGGTCGGGCGCCTGCTTATGGAGCGCGGCTATCGCCTCGACATCCGCCGTCCCCGCTTCGGCGACCCGCTGCCCGGGACGCTCGCCCAGCACTCGGGCGCCGTGATCTTCGGCGGCCCGATGAGCGCCAATGACCCGGACGATTTCGTCAAGGCGGAGATCGACTGGATCGAGGTGCCGCTCAAGGAAAACAAGCCCTATCTCGGTCTCTGCCTCGGTGCGCAGATGATGGCGAAGCAGCTCGGCGGCCGCGTCTGGGCCCATCCCGAGGGTCGGGCCGAGATCGGCTATTACCCCTTGCTGCCGACGGCGGCCGGCGAAACCCTGAGCGAGGATTGGGGCGTGCCCTGGCCGAGCCATGTCTATCACTGGCACCGGGAGGGCTTCGATTGTCCCTCAGGGGCCGAGACCCTGGCGACGGGCGACGATTTTCCAACCCAGGCTATCCGGGTCGGCGAGAAGGCCTTCGGTCTCCAGTTTCATCCGGAGGTTACTCACGCAATGATGTGCCGCTGGACGGTCGTGGCCGAGGAGCGGCTGAAAATGCCGGGCGCGCAGGACCGGGTCCGCCAGTTCGCCGGGCGCTTCCAGCACGATCCCCATGTCTCCCGCTGGCTCGACCGGTTCCTCGACCATTGGCTCGATGATCCAATGCCGAAGCGCCTGCGGGCCTGAAGATCAGATCGCGTCGAACTCGAAGGGCGAGACGCCGCGCTTCATCTCGTCGACGATCAGCGCATGCATGAGGGGAGGGGCGGCGCGCTGCGGGCAGGCGACGCGCTCGCACAGGCGGCAATTGATGCCGATGGGCGTGGCCTCCGACGCCGCCAGATCATGGCCCCGCGCATAGACGAGGCGATGGGCGTATTTCAGCTCGCAGCCGAGGCCCACCACGAATTGCGGATCGGGCGCTTTCCAGGGGTTGAAGGCGCGCTTCACCGTCCGGGCGATGGAGAACCAGCGCGAGGAATCCGGCAGCTCGATCACCTGCGTGGCCACCTGTCCCGGTGTCCGGAAGGTGGAGTGCAGGTTCCAGAGCGGGCATGTGCCGCCGAATTGCGAGAACGGGAAGCGGCCCGAGGAAAAGCGCTTTGAAACATTGCCGGCGGAATCCACTCGCACCAGGAAGAACGGGATGCCCCGTGCGCCGGGTCGCGCCAGGGTCGTGAGCCGGTGCGCCACCTGCTCGAAGCTCGCGCCGAAGCGGGCGCCCAGCACCTCCACGTCGTAGCCGAGCGCCTCGGCGGCCGCGTGGAACCGGCCGTAGGGCATCATGAGGGCGCCGGCGAAGTAATTGCCGAAGGAGACGCGCAGCAGCCGCCGGGCGGGCCCGTCCGTGGGCTCGAGGCGGGCCGCGAGGGTATCGATGGTCTCGCGCATCTCGGCGAAGGCCAGTTGGTAGGCGGCCTGAAAGGTCCTTCCAGAGGGATCGACAAGTTCGGATATCAGGAGCTGGCGCCGGTGATGGTCGTAGCGGCGTAAGGTATCCGGCATCACGTCGACGGGCATCACGCGCACCCGGATCCCGTGCTTCGCATGCAGCCGTTCGGCGATGGCGAAGAAGGGCTCGTGGCCGGTCAGGGCGAGGTCCGACGCCAGGGCTTCGGCGGCCTCGTCCAGCTCGGCGAAATGGTTCTTGGCTTCGTGGATCAGCTCCCTGACCCGGTCGACCGGGTTGACCTGAGGCGCATCCTCGGCCCGGTCCCGGTCGCTGAGGCTCGGGGTCACCGCCTCGCGGGCTCCGCGCATGGCCTGATAGGCCCGGTAGAGCCGGTTGATGGCATCGACAAGCGAGGGGGCGCTCTCCACGGTCTCGCGCAGTTCGAGCCGGGCCACCGGAGTGGAGCGGAACAGCGGGTCGGCGAAGACCTCCTCCAGTTCCGAGACGGTGCGCTCGTGGTCGTCGTTGGCGAATTCGCGCGGATCGAGCTGGTAGGCGTGGGCGAGGCGGATCAGCACCTGGGCGGTGATCGGGCGCTGGTTGCGCTCCATCAGGTTGAGGTAGCTCGGGGAGAGCCCGAGCTCCTCCGCCATGCGGGACTGGCTCATGTTGAGCTCGCGCCGCAGCCGCTTGAGGCGGGGGCCCACGAAAAGCTTTCTGCTCTCATCCATATTGTAAATCTTTTTACAAGTTTACACGACTAGCCGAGTCAAAGCTTTACAGGACGACTTTTCTTTTAAAATCCATCATTGAAACAAATGCTTCTTGGCGGATTATGAAAGCAAGACGTCCTGCTGCTCTGCAACAATTCTGGCCCGCAGGAAAGTTTTGTCAAGGAATGTAAAAGAAAGGATCGCCATGACCAGCCAGCCGAACCCGGGTTCCCTGCCGGACCTGATCCCCGCCGTTCCCGAGGGGCGCTTCGACGGTATCCGCAGGCCCTATTCGGCCGAGGACGTGGCCCGGCTGCGCGGATCCTTCCCCATCGCCTACACGCTGGCCGAGCGCGGGGCCCAGCGCCTGTGGCAGCTCCTGCACGAGCGTCCCTACGTCCATTCGCTCGGCGCCATGACCGGCAACCAGGCCATGCAGATGGCCCGCGCCGGGCTCGAGGCAATCTATCTCTCCGGCTGGCAGGTGGCGGCGGATTCGAACGTAGCCGGGGCCATGTATCCCGACCAGTCGCTCTATCCGGCCAATTCCGGCCCCGAGCTGTGCCGGCGCATCAACCGCACCTTCCAGCGCGCCGATCAGATCGAGCACGCGGAAGGCGGCGCGAAGCGCGACTGGTTCCTGCCCATCGTGGCGGATGCGGAAGCCGGCTTCGGCGGGCCGCTCAACACCTTCGAGATCATGAAGGCCTATATCGAGGCCGGCGCTGCGGGCGTGCATTTCGAGGACCAGCTCGCCTCGGAGAAGAAATGCGGCCATCTCGGCGGCAAGGTGCTGATCCCGACCGCCGCCCATGAGCGCAACCTCATCGCCGCGCGGCTCGCCGCCGACGTGATGGGCACCTCGACCCTGATCATGGCGCGCACCGACGCGGAATCGGCCAAGCTCATCACCTCGGACGTGGACGAGCGCGACCGGCCCTTCATCGAACCCGACAGCCGCACGCCGGAAGGTTTTTATCGCCTGAAGGACGGCACCGGCCTCGACCATTGCATCGCCCGGGGCCTCGCTTACGCGGAGCTTGCCGACCTCCTGTGGTGGGAGACCTCGCATCCTGATCTCGACGACGCGCGCAAGTTCGCGGAAGCCGTCCACAAGCGCTATCCTGGCAAACTCCTGGCCTATAACTGTTCGCCTTCCTTCAACTGGAAGAAGAAGCTGGACGATGCCACCATCGCGAAGTTCCAGCGCGAGCTCGGCGCCATGGGCTACAAGTTCCAGTTCGTGACGCTCGCCGGCTTCCACCAGCTGAATTACGGCATGTTCGATCTGGCGAGCGGCTACCGGGAGCGCGGCATGGGCGCCTATTCCGAGCTGCAGGTTCGGGAATTCGCCGCCGAGACCGACGGCTATACGGCCACCCGCCATCAGCGCGAAGTCGGTACCGGCTATTTCGATCAGGTTTCGGTGGTCATCACCGGCGGCAAGTCGTCGACGACCGCCATGGCGGAATCCACCGAGACCGCGCAGTTCCAGACTTCGGCCAAGCTCCAGGCGGCCGAATGATTCGACACCTCGAACCCTTTGCACCAATGGAGATCGTCATGATGAAGTCACGTTTCTGGGTGGTCGGCGGCGAGTACACCTCCTGCGACTGCGAAACCATCGTCCGGGGCACCGAGCGGGTCGTCGGTCCCTTCGACAGCCGCACCGAGGCCGAGCGCACCTGGCGCACCCTGTCCGAGGACCATCGTCCCCAGGCCCAGGTCCGCTTCACCATCGCCCAGGAGCCTCCGACGACCCTGAGCGCATGAGGGGCGACAGGCAAACCCTCCCACGTCATGGCCGGCCTTGTGCCGGCCATCCCGATACGGAAAGCGCCGCGCTTCAATCAATCGGGATCACCGGCACAAGGCCGGTGATGACGTGAAAGGGCGAGCTTTGCCGAATATTCATCCGGCACTGTGCCCTCTCTTTCCGATACCTCTTCATCCCGATCCGCAAAGAAGACCTCCCGCGACGAGTCTTTCTCCAGCGGGGATCTTTTGCCGCCACACGAAGTTTTTAACCTCCGCCCACATTCTTCATGAGCCTCCCCCCTGCCTAAACGGCCCGACTGTCCTAAAAACAGCCGGGCAAGGTTTCTCAAGGGGTTTCGCATGAAGACCGTCCTCACATCGCTCACCTTTGCCGCTGCGCTGGCCCTCGCCGGGGCGGGTGCCGCCAGGGCCGACGTGGTCGTCTCGTCGAAGATCGACACGGAAGGCTCGGTTCTGGGCAACATCATCCTGCTGACCCTCGAGGCCAACGGCATCAAGACCCAGGACCGGATCCAGCTCGGGGCGACCCCGGTGGTGCGCAAGGCGATCACGGCGGGCGAGATCGACATCTATCCCGAATATACCGGCAATGCGGGCTTCTTCTTCAACAAGGCGGACGATCCCGTCTGGAAGGACGCGGCCAAGGGCTTCGAGACGGCCAAGAAGCTCGATTACGACGCCAACAAGATCGTCTGGCTCGATCCGTCGCCGGCCAACAACACCTGGGCCATCGCGCTGCGCAAGGACGTGGCCGATTCCAACAAGCTCAAGACCCTGTCCGAATTCGGCCAGTGGGTGACGAAGGGCGGCAAGGTGGTGCTGGCGGCCTCCGCCGAGTTCGTGAATTCGGAGGCGGCCCTACCGGCCTTCCAGAAGACCTATGACTTCAAGATGAAGCCGGACCAGCTCATCGTGCTTTCCGGCGGCGACACGGCGGCGACCATCAAGGCGGCAGCCGAGCAGACCAACGGGGCCAACGCGGCCATGGTCTACGGCACCGATGGCGGCATCGCCCCGTCGGGCCTCACGGTGCTGGCGGACGACAAGAACGTGCAGCCGGTCTATGCCCCGGCGCCGATCATCCGCGAGGCCGTCCTGAAGGAGAACCCGAAGATCGCCGAGATCCTGAAGCCCGTCTTCGCATCCCTCGACCTCACCACGCTCCAGGGGCTGAACGCCCGCGTCCAGGTCGGCGGCGAGCCGGCGAAGGCGGTGGCGACGGATTACCTGAAGTCCAAGGGTTTCCTGAAGTGATCTGAGGCTCTGGTTTCGGAGACGGCTCATCAACCTCCGACCTCATCCTGAGGAGCCTGCGCAGCAGGCGTCTCGAAGGATCATCCAGCAGGCACTGGAGGCGCCCTCGTCCTTCGAGACGCCGCCTCCGGCGGCCCTCAGGATGAGGGCTCACGGAAGAGCCTGCTTATGAACCAGACTTTCAGGATGAGGACTCGGCAAACCGAAGGATGAGCCATATTCTCAGGACCCAGACGGTGCGATAAGGGCCGGATATTTTGTGACGACGATCTCTTCCCGAACGACCGCGCCCGGCATGTCCTCCTTGCGTTCTTCCCTGTCCCTGGACCGGCTCGGGAGCGTGATCGCCGTGCTGATCGGCGTTGCGCTCTTCGCCTCGCCCTTCGTCATCTACCGGGCCAACCGCATCGTGGCCGGCGAATGGCGAATGCTGGCCGATGCGCTGCCGTCTTCGGGCGCCATTGGTGTGATGGCCGTGGCGCTCGGCGTGGCGTTGTGCGCGGCCCTGGTCCGCGCACCGCTGATCCGCCTCGCGGCGGCGGCCATCGGCCTGTGCGCGATCTTTCCCGCAGTCGGATCCTCGGCGGCTTTCGTCACGCCGCCCGGTAACACGTTCGCGCGGGTCTCGCCGTCCCTGGGCTTCTGGCTCCTGGCCCTGGCCTTCGCGCTGCTGGCAGCCGATGCGTTGACGCGGCTGCGCCTGGGTCCCTGGGCGAGGCTCGCGGCTCTCGCGGTGGCGGCCGGCGCGATCGCGCTGCTGCTCGTCTCGGGCGCCTGGAACGATCTCTCCCTCCTCAAGGAATATGCGAGCCGGGCGGACACCTTCTGGCGCGAGGCGCGTGAGCACCTGTGGCTCGCGTTCGGCTCGATGATCGCCGCCTGCCTCGTCGGTCTGCCGCTGGGCATTCTCGGCCATCGCGTCCGGCGGCTGCGCAATGCGATCCTGCAGGTGCTCAACATCGTCCAGACGGTTCCGAGCATCGCGCTTTTCGGCATCCTGATCGCGCCGCTCGGCTATCTCGCCGCGCATGTGCCCCTGGCGGCGGCCTTAGGCATTCGCGGCATCGGGGCCGCGCCCGCCTTCATCGCGCTCTTTCTCTATTCCCTGCTGCCGGTCGTCGCCAACACGATCACCGGATTGAAGCAGGTCCCGGCGGCCGTGATCGACGCGGCGCGGGGCATGGGATTGTCCGCGCGCCAGCGCCTGTGGCAGGTGGAATTGCCCCTGGCGCTGCCGGTCATTCTCACGGGCATCCGCATCGTGCTGGTGCAGAACCTCGGATTGGCCACCGTGGCGGCGCTGATCGGGGGAGGGGGCTTCGGCACCTTCGTGTTCCAGGGCATCGGCCAGACGGCTATCGACCTCGTGCTCCTGGGCGCCATTCCCACGGTGGCCCTGTCGTTTGCCGCCGCCATCATCCTCGACGCATTCATCGATCTGACCAGGCGGGGCTCTCCATGATCGAGATCGAGCATCTCACCAAGCGCTATGGCGCCACCATCGTGGTCGACGACGTGTCCCTCCGTGTCGACGAGGGAACGATCACCGTCGTGGTCGGCACGTCGGGCGCGGGCAAGTCGACCCTGCTGCGCATGATCAACCGGCTCGTGGAACCGAGCGAGGGCCGCGTGCTCATCGACGGCCAGGACACCATGGCGATCCCGGAGGACCAGCTGCGGCACCGGATCGGCTACGTGATCCAGGGCTACGGGTTGTTTCCTCACCGCAATGTCGCCGAGAACATCGCCACCGTGCCGCGCCTTCTCGGCTGGGACAAACGGAAAATCGCGGCCCGCGTCGAGGAGCTGCTCGACCTGTTCCAGCTCGACCCGGCGGAATTCGCGAACAAATTTCCGCATGAATTGTCAGGCGGTCAGCAGCAGCGCGTCGGCGTCGCGCGCGCCTTGGCGGCGAAGCCCGCGGTGCTGCTGATGGACGAGCCCTTCGGCGCGCTCGATCCCGTCATCCGCAGCAAGGCGCAGGACGATCTCGTCGCCATCCAGCGCCGTCTCGGCACGACGGTGGTTCTGGTCACGCACGATATGAACGAGGCGTTCCAGCTGGGCGACAGGATCGCCGTGATGGATCAGGCGCGATTGCTGCAATATGCAACGCCGGCCGAACTGCTCACGCGTCCGGCGGAGGCTTTCGTCGAGCAGCTCGTGGGAACGGCAGAGCGTCCCTTCCGGCTCCTCTCCCTGCTGAAGGTGCGGGAGGCGCTCGAATCCGGACACGCCGAAGGCGAGCCCGTTCTCGTCACCGATTCCCTGCGCGATGCCCTCTCGCGGCTGATCTGGGCCGGACGGGAGGCCTTGCCCGTCGCGGATGCATCGGGCGCTCGCGTCGGTCGCGTCAGCGTGGCGGGCATCGTGGCGCATGGGCGGTCGGTTCCGTGAGTGGGCGTTCGCTGATCTGGCGCGGAGCGGCGCTGTTCCTGCTGGTGCTCTTCATCACCGCGCCGCAACTTTTCGCCTTCGCCTTCAAGCCCCTGACCACGAACGGCGCGCCGGCGATCTACAACCAGGGCAGCCTGCTCTCGCTGACCCTCTCGCATCTGCGCATCGTGTTCCTGGCGACGGTGGCGAGCACCGTTCTGGCCGTAGGGCTCGGCATCTTCGTCACGCGGCCTTCGGGAGCTGAGTTCCTGCCGCTGTCGCGCAGCCTGGTGAATATCGGCCAGACATTCCCGCCGGTCGCCGTTCTGGCGATCGCCGTGCCGCTCGTCGGCTTCGGCGAAAAACCGACCTTCATCGCGCTGTTCCTCTACGGGCTCCTGCCGATCTTCGAGAACACGCTCACCGGCCTGATGGAAGTGTCGCCGCAGACGCTCGAAGCCGCCAAGGGCATGGGCATGAGCCCGCGCCAGCGCTTGTTCCAGGTGGAGCTGCCGCTTGCGTTTCCGGTGATCCTGGCGGGGATCCGCCTCTCGGTGATCATCAGCCTAGGGACAGCCACCATCGGCTCGACGGTGGCGGCCAAGGGTTTGGGCGAGGTCATCATCGCGGGGCTCCAATCCAATAACGTGGCTTTCATCCTGCAGGGCGGTTTGGTGGTTGCGCTGCTCGCGGTTCTGATCCACGACGGGTTGGGAATGGCCGAACGGGTGGCCGCACGAAAATTGGGCCGCCCTGCGGACGAGGTGTCATGACGCTTCTCGAGCGATTGAAGATCGAAACCCGTGACGCGCATGACCGGATCGAGGCCGCCATGGATCTCGACCGCCGGATCGCCTCGCGCAACGCTTACAGGGACCTGCTGATCCGCTTCTACGGCTTCCACAAGGCCTGGGAACACGAGGCTACTGATCGGGCGCCCGACCGGGCCTTCTTCCAGAGCCGTTGCAAGACCCGGCTTCTCGCAAGGGATCTCGAAGCTTTAGGACTAAAATCTGACGACATCATGGGTTTGCCACAATGCCGTCCTCTGATGTCTCTGCCGGCCCCGGAGGCGGTGCTGGGAAGCATGTATGTGGTTGAGGGCTCCACCCTCGGCGGCGCCATCATCGCGCGCGAGGTGGAGAACCGGTTGGGACTGACGACGGAAACGGGCTGCGCCTATTTCCGCAGCTATGGACGAAATGTTGCTGCCATGTGGAAGTCGTTCGGCGCAGTGCTGCTTGAAGCTTCGTCGCCGGAGGCCGACGATCTGATCGTCGGGGCCGCGCAGGATACCTTCACCGTGATGCATGACTGGCTGTGCGAGACCCCATGACCCTGCAAGTGCAAGATATCGATCTGACCGCCTGCGAGCGGGAGCCGATCCACATTCCGGGCAGCATCCAGCCTCACGGCATCCTTCTCGCGATCAGGCTGTCCGACAGGACGATCGCCTATGCGAGCGCCAACGTCGCGGAGGTTTTCGGCTTCCAGGCGGCCGATGTGCTCGGCCGGCCCTTCGCCCAGGTGCTGCCGGCCCTGAGCGCGGAGTCCGACGCACAGCTCGATGATCCGCCGACCGCGGGGAACACCCGCTTCGTCCGCACCATCCGGGTCAGGACGGCCCAGGAGGAACGCATCTTCGAGACGGCGATCTCCCGCTCGGCCGATTGCGCGATCCTCGAACTGGAGGAGCCTCCCCTCGGTTCGGTCTCCAGCATCGATGCGCTCTATCCCACCCTGCGCCGGTTCGTGGAGCAGCTGCGGAGCGCCTCGACCGTCGAAGTCCTGTGCCGCCTGGCCGCCCAGGACATCCGCCGCATGACCGGCTTCGACCGAGTGCTCGTCTATCGCTTCGACGAGCAGTGGAACGGAACCGTCATTGCCGAGGACCGCAACGAGGTGCTGCCGTCCTATCTCGACCTGCGCTTCCCGGCCTCCGACATCCCGGCCCAGGCGCGGGAGCTCTACCGCCGCAACCGGCTGCGCATCATTCCCGATGCCGGCTACACGCCCGTCCCCATCCAGTCGCGCGATCCCGCGCCGCTGGACCTGAGCGACTCGGTGCTGCGCAGCGTCTCGCCGGTGCATCTCGAATATATGCGCAACATGGGGACGCTCGCCTCCATGTCGATCTCGATCCTGCGCGACGGCGATCTCTGGGGCCTCATCTCCTGCCACAACAAAGAGCCGAAGCGGGTCTCGCTCCAGGTGCGCAATGCCTGCGATTTCCTCACGCAGATCTTCGCGCTGCAGCTGGAGGCGCGGGAGAACACGATGCTGGCCGAGAACCGCGTGCGGCTCGGCGCCGTGCAGACGCGGCTTCTCGCCCATATGGCGGCCGAGGAGCACTTCATCGCGGGCTTGGTGAACCATCCCGACGACCTGATGATGCTCGCGGGCGCGCAGGGAGCGGCTGTCATCACGCAGGACCATTGCTGGTGCCTTGGCCAAGCGCCCGACAAGAGCCAGGTCCGGGCGCTCTTCAACTGGCTGTCCGAACACCAGGAGGAGGACGTCTTCGTCACCGACAACCTGTCGGGGCTCTATCCGCCGGCGAAAGCCTTTGCCGATAGGGCGAGCGGCCTTCTCTCCATCTCGGTCTCGAAGGCGCATTCGAGCTACGTGCTCTGGTTCCGCCCCGAGGTCGTGCAGAATGTGCAATGGGGCGGCAATCCGCAGAAGCCCGTCCAGGAGGAGGCTGGATCCTTGAGGCTTCATCCCCGGCGCTCCTTCGAGACCTGGAAGGAGACGGTGCGGGACCGCTCCCTGGTCTGGGACCGAAGCGAGGTCGAGGCGGTCAAGGAGCTGCGCAACGCCATCGTGGGCATCGTGCTGCGCCGGGCCGAGGAAATGGCGGCGCTCACGGAGGAGCTGCGCCGCAGCAACAAGGAGCTGGAGGCCTTCTCCTATTCGGTCTCCCACGACCTGCGGGCCCCGTTCCGCCACATCGTCGGCTATTCCGAGCTGTTGAAGAAGCAGGAAGCGGCCGAGATGTCCGAGAAGGGCAGGCGCTACGTCGACACGATCATCGAGGCGGCCTACACGGCCGGAACCCTGGTCGACAACCTGCTGCGCTTCTCCCATATGGGCCGCACGGCCCTGAGGCCCCGGCCCGTGGACGTGGGCCGCCTCGTCGACGAGATCCGGCAGAAGCTCGTGGCGGAACAGGGCGAGCGCCGGATCCAGTGGGTCGTCGGTGACCTTCCCCCGGTGAATGCCGACCCGGTGCTGATCCGGCTGGTGTTTGAAAATCTGCTCGACAATGCGGTCAAGTACACCCGCACCCGGGAGAAAGCGCGCATCGAGATCGGCTCCATCCGCAAGGACGAGGAGACGATCTATTTCGTGCGCGACAACGGCGTCGGGTTCGATATGAAGTACATCGCCAAGCTGTTCGGCGTGTTCCAGCGCCTGCACAGGATGGAAGAATTCGAGGGGACGGGGATCGGGCTGGCCAATGTCCGCCGGATCGTCGAAAGACATGGGGGCCGGGCCTGGGCCGAGGGAGCGCTCGACAAGGGCGCGACCTTCTCCATCGCCCTGCCGGATCAGATTGAAGGAGCCGCGTGAATGGCGGAGCTGAAACCGATTCTTCTGGTTGAGGACAACCCGAAGGATCTCGAATTGACGCTGGCCGCCCTGGAGCAGAGCCAGCTCGCCAACGAGGTCGTCGTGGTGCGCGACGGCGAGGAGGCGCTCGACTTCCTCTATCGCCGCGGCGCGCATGAAAGCCGCAACACCAGCGACCCGGCCGTGGTCCTGCTCGACCTGAAGCTGCCGAAGGTCGACGGGCTCGAGGTGCTGGAGAAGGTCAAGGCCGATCCCAAACTGCGCCAGACGCCGGTCGTCATGCTCACCTCCTCGCGGGAAGAAACCGACCTTGTGCGCAGCTACGAGCTCGGCGTGAACGCCTTCGTGGTGAAGCCCGTGGGCTTTCGCGAATTCTTCGACGCGATCCAGGACCTCGGCGTGTTCTGGGCGATCCTCAACGAGCCGCCGCCGCGGCGCAACGGCGCTTAAGGACATCGATGGACCGGGGTTCCGTCATTCCCACCGATCGGGTGCTGCGCATCCTCCTTCTGGAGGACAGCGCGCTCGATGCCGAGCTGGTGACGGAGACCCTGGTCGACGCCCGGCTGTCCGTATCGGTCGAGCACGTGGTCTCGGCGGACGAGTTCACCCGGGCCGTCCGCGACGAGACCTGGGATCTCATTCTCGCCGATTACCTTCTGCCTGCCTTCAATGGCCTGCACGCGCTCGAGATCGCGCAGGAGATGTCCCGTGCCACGCCTTTCGTCTTCGTCTCAGGCGCCCTCGGCGAAGAGGTCGCCGTCGAGGCCCTGAAGCGCGGGGCGACGGATTACGTGCTCAAGGACAAGCTCGAAAGGCTGCCCGCCACCGTGCTGCGCGCCCTGGCCGAGGCCCGCGAACGCGGCGAGAAGCAGCGGGCGCAGGATGCCCTGCGGCAGATGCTCGATCAGCGCACGGCGCTCCTGCATGAGCTCGACCATCGGGTGAAGAACAATCTCCAGCTGCTGCTTTCGCTGGTGGGCATCGAGTATCGTCAGGCCGAGGACGCGCCCACGCGCCAAGTGCTCGGGCGCATAAAGGAGCGCATGCAGGCGCTGGCCGCCGCGCATCGGGATCTCTACGACGGGCAGGGATCGACCCGGTTCGACGTGTCGCGCTTCGCGAAAGGATTGTGCGCGGAACTGACCTCGTCGATTCCAGGCGTGAGGATCACGCCGGAATTCGAGATCGACGCCGTGGAGGTCGAAGCGTCGAAGGCCGCCGCCATGGCGCTCCTGTTCAACGAAATCGTCGTCAATGCGCTCACCCATGCCTACAAGGAGCGGCAGGGCAAGCTGAAGCTCCGGCTGCGGGTCGAAGACGGCACGCTGGTCTTCCAGATCGCCGACGACGCCTTCAGCCCGGAGGAGAAGCAGCACGCGAAGGACAGTGCCTCCGGGACGATTCTGAAAGCCCTCGCCCGCCAGCTCGACGCGGATGTGGAATGGCCGCTCGACGATCCCGCCATCCTGGTGCGTGTCGCCATGGCTGTTCAGGATGGCGCCACATGATCGGCCGAAGATCATACTCCGTGCGATCGATCAGGCGCCTGTCCCAAGGCGCCCGGACCTCGTTGCGGCAGGTGCTGTGGGGGCTTGTTCTGGTTCTCGCCCTGCCGACCATTCTCGTCGCGGCGGCGGGTCTCTATTCAGGCTACCGCGCCGAGCGGCAGGCTGTCGATCTGCGCATGCAGGAGACGGCCCGCGCGTTGAGCCTCTTGCTCGATCGCGAAATCGAAAAATCGGTTTTGGCACTGCAGGTTCTGGCTCATTCGTCCAGCCTTGCCCGGGGAAACTTCGAGGAGTTCTACGACCGAGCGAAGAGCAGCGGTCTCGAGGAGCCTTCCTGGATCGCGCTTTTCGAACCCGGCGGTCGTGTGGTCTTCAACACCCGTGTGCCTTACGGTGTGAGCCTGCCGAACAGCAACCGCCCGGATGTGCTGCAGCGCGTGCAGGAAACCCGCAAGCCTTACGTGTCCAACCTCTATGTGGGCTCGCTGACCGGCCAGCGCCTGATCACCATCGATGCTCCCGTCATCATCGACGAGCGGGTCGCCTACATCCTGTCGCTTGCGATCACGCCGGACGTTTTCCAGCGGATCATTCGCGATCAAAGAATTGCCAACGACTGGAACGCGGCCGTGCTCGACCGGAGCCGGAGGCTCGTGGCGCGCTCGCGCTCGCCGGAGCGCTTCGTCGGGCAACTTGCGAGCGCCAATGTCCAGGAGGCTCTCGCGGGCGCGCAGGAAGGGATTCTTCGAAGCGTGACGCTCGACGGCATTCCGGTGCGCACCTATTTCAGCCAGTCGCCGACCTATGGCTGGTCCTTCGTCATCAGCATCCCGGAAACAGAGCTGGCGAAATCGGCCCAGCGCTCCCTCTTCTGGCTCACGGTACTCGGAGCGGTCATCCTCGGCGGCATTCTCCTGGCGGTTCTGTTCTCGCGCGCCATCTCGAAGCCGGTCGATCAGCTCGTCGCGGCGGCCCAGGCGCTCGGGCGGGGAGCCGAGGTCACGGATCGGACCACAACGCGGGTTCTGGAATTCGACACGATCAAGAGGGCACTCGTCGAGGCGGCCGCCGGCGTCCGCAACCACGAGCGGGAGCGGGAAGAGGTTCTCGCCCACATGGCCGAGAGCGAGGCGCGCCTGCGCCTAGCGCTCAATGCGGGCCATCTCGGTTCCTGGGAATATACGCCCGCCACGGGCGCCCTGACGACGACGCCCACGTGCCGCGCCCATTTCGGGCGCGCGGTGGACGAGCCGGTCTCCTATGCGGATCTCGTCGCCCAGATCCATCACCACGATCGCGCCCTGCAGGCGGAGGCCGTCGCGCGGGCATTGGCGGGCCGCACCGATCTTCAAGCGGAATATCGCGTGATCTGGCCGGACGGCAGCGAGCATTGGATCCGTGTGAGCGGCCGGATGAGAAACGGTCCCGACGGGCATCCGTCCATGGTCGGGGTGTCTCAGGACATCACGGAGCGCCGGTTGGCCGAAGACCGGCAGGCGCTTCTGCTGCACGAGCTCAATCACCGGGTCAAGAACACGCTGGCAACGGTTCAGTCGATCGCCTCCCTGACCAGACGATCGGCCGACGGCAGCGATCCCGCCGCATGGAACGCCTTCATGGACCGGCTGCACGGGATGGCGAAGACCCACGATCTTCTCACGGTCACCCACTGGCAGGGCGCGCTTCTGGAGGACGTGCTGAAGAACGAGCTGGAGCCCTACCAGGACGGCATGCGGCAGCGCATCCGCCTGCGCGGCCCCCGTATCAATCTGCAGCCCGGCGCCGTTCTCGCCCTGGGACTCGCCATCCACGAACTGGCGACGAACGCCGTCAAATACGGCTCGCTCTCGGTCCCGGACGGCAAGGTGCATGTGATGTGGGCCATCACCTCGGGAAGCGGACAGTCCGCGCTTCTCGTGGAATGGGTCGAAAGCGGCGGCCCGCTGGTGAAGGAGCCCGAGCGCCAGGGCTTCGGCTCTAAGCTGATCCAGCGCGGCCTCGCGCAGCAGCTCGGAGGCGAGATCAAGCTCGATTTCGCCCCCGCAGGCGTGCGCTGCGTCATCACCTTCCCGCTCTCGACCATGACAGCGGACCAGAGCGGCGTGTCCGAGACCCAGGAACGCTATGCGTCGTGACGAGGGTGTGTCATTGCTTTGGGAGCGACACACCCTCGTCATGGCCGGGCCTGTCCCGGCCATCCCGGTTGTGTGAAACGCCGCACCTTTCCAATCGAGATCACCGGCACAAGGCCGGTGATGACGTGGGAGGGAGTGTACCAGTGTCCTTGCCATCCGACATTTGAACCATCGTCCCCCCATCCGGTGCCCTCATGACGACGACCCGAGACAAGCTCGAAACCATTCTGGCGCGCCTTGCCGGGCGCAAGGCCGACGAACGGGTGTTTCTGCGCGTCTATGAGGACGCGGCACGCATCGCCGCCGATGCCGCCGATGCGCGTCGTCGCGCGGGTCTTGCGCTCGGTCCGCTCGACGGCGCCATCGTGTCGATCAAGGACCTGTTCGACGTCGCGGGCGAGACGACGCTCGCAGGCTCGATCGCCCTGCGCGACGCATCTCCCGCCGGCAAGGACGCGACGATCGTGCGCCGCCTGCGTCAGGCGGGCGCCGTCATCCTGGGCAAAACCAACATGGTGGAATTCGCCTTCTCGGGTGTCGGCCTCAATCCTCATTACGGCACACCCGGCAACGCGGCGGATCCCTCACGCATTCCGGGCGGTTCATCCTCGGGAGCGGGCGTGTCGGTGGCGGAGGGCACGAGCGAGATTTCCATCGGCAGCGACACCGGCGGCTCCGTTCGCATTCCCGCGGCCCTCAACGGCGTCGTCGGCTTCAAGCCGACCGCGCATCGCGTCCCGCTCGACGGCGCGTTCCCCCTCGCGCCCAGCCTCGATTCCATCGGGCCGCTGGCGCGGAACGTGCAGGACTGCGCCTTCGCGGACGCCATCATGGCGGGCGAGGAGCCGCGCCTGTTGAATCCGCATCCTCTGGCGGGCTTGCGGATCGGTGTGCCGCGTGGGCGCCTGTTCGCGCAGACGGAGCCCCTGGTGGAGCAGGCCTTCGAGGCCACGTTGAAGCGTCTCTCCGGGGCAGGCGCACGGATTGTCGATCCCGGTATCGAGGATCTGCTGCAGGAAATGGTGGACGCCATCGTCACGTCCTCCATCGCGTCCATCGAAGCCTCGGAGGTCCATGCGGATTGGCTCGAGGCCAAGGTCGCCGAGATCGACCCGCGCGTGCACTGGTGGATCGCGCGCGCTGGCGAGGTGCCGGCGTCGGTCTATATCCGCATGCTGCGCCGCCGGCACGCCCTCATCGCCGCGATGGACGAGCGCCTGTCGCGGCTCGACGTGCTGGTGCTGCCGACCACCGCCATCTCTGCCCCGCTGATGGCCCCGCTGGAGGCCGACACCAAGCTCTACAACAAGACCGACGACCTGATTCTGCGCAACACCACGTTCGGCAACCAGTTCGATCTCGCCGGCATCTCCCTGCCGATCCCCGGCACGGAGCGCCCCGTCGGTCTCATGCTGGTGGCACGCCATGGCGACGATCGGCGTCTCCTGGACATTGCCGCAGGCGTCGAGGCGCTACTGGCGCGAGGATCGTGAACGGCACGAAACCGGACAACGATGCGTTATGTCCATTCCGATCCGTCGGCGACAGGCACGATGATGCGCCTCTTCTTCCTTTGCCTCGGCTATGCGAGCCTCGCGCTCGGTGTCGCGGGCATCTTTCTGCCGCTTCTGCCGACGACGCCGTTCGTCCTTCTGGCGGTCTGGTGCTTCGCCCGCTCGAATCCCGCGTTGGCCGACAGACTTTACAACCATCCCCGCTTCGGCCCGCTGCTGACCTCATGGCGCGATCAAAGAGCCATTCCGCGCCGCGCCAAGATCTGTGCGCTGACGATGCTTGCTCTCTCGTATGCGTTGATCCTGTGGCTGACGGAAAGCCCTATCCTGCCCATTACTCTCGCGGCCATCATGGGCAGCGTCGCTCTCTACATCGCAACACGGCCGGCCCCGCGCGAGTGCGCAAACGCTCCGTCGGCCGATGCTCCGGAGCGATAGGGTCCCGCGACGGATTTGAGCAGAATATCCTTGTGCTGCAAGGCTATATAAGAGCTTCTCCGATGCAGAGCTTCTTATATTTGGCCAAGGTTGTGCCATGTTCCGGCCCAGGTTCCGGCTAGGCTGCAAGCTTCACGATGGAAGGAGCGACATCATGCGCAGCCTTAGCCTGTCAGTATTCCTGCTCGCCTCTGCCGCAATGCTTGCACCACTCTTGATCGCGATGGCCTATGCCGTCAGCATCTTGGTCTCAGCTTTGATGTTTCCCTGAAATTCTGCTGCTTCTCCCGTTTTCATCGAGCAATTGCCGTCAGACATACAGTTTCCCGCTTGGAACCGCGTTTATGAGCGGGCGTTAGAATGCGATTGTTGAATAGGAATTTGTCTGATGCGCAAAATTGTCGTGTTGGCCCTTGCCGCAATGGGCCCGAGCCTTTTCGGTGCTCTGCCCTCCTCGGCCCAGCCTCAGCTCCAATTCGGTATCGGGCCTGACGGTCGTCCGCAGGTCGGCGTGCGCGACCCAGAGCAGGAGCGTTACGAACGCCGCGAGCGCTGGCGGGAGCGTCAGGAGCGGGAACGCGCACGCGCCTATGAGGAGGGACGCCGGGACGCGCTGCGTGACGAGCGCCGCTACGACGGTTACGAGCGCCGCTGCCGCAACATCATCATTCGCGAAGAGGACGATTGGGGCCGCACCGCCACGCGACGGGTCCGCCGCTGCGACTGACGTCATTCCGGTTCCCGGGTGCCGACGCCTGCGCGATGTCACGCCCGAGGATTGGCGATTTCCGCCGTAAGCCGGGGGAGTTCCTTGGTCATCCACTCCACCATCTGGTCGTTGGTTTTCAGATGGGCCGGCATGGGGATGAACGGGCCGTGGGATTCGTAGATCGCCACGGGATCCCGCGCGCCCAGAATGGGATCGAGATCGTCCTCGATCTCCGGTGTGATGGTTCTGCCGCCGAACCACGTGAGCAGCAGCAGGAGCATCCCGACGGCGCCGGCCAGAACGACGAGCAAGGATATTGCCAAGTCTGCCACCGCTGGTTCTTTCCCCGAACTCCGAAGCGCATCGTGCCTGGAAGAACGAGCCTACCACCGAAAGACCAACGCTCCAACGCCGTAAACCGCGCGGCAAAAGGGTGCATCCGGCTTGGATTTTTGCAGGTGCGAGGAACCGGGTTCAAGAGCTTGAGGTTGAACCTGAAATAGCCCCATGCGCGATGACGCGCCATGAGGGAAGGGGTGCGTAGCGATTCCTGTCCGATGGGAGGCGCTCATGAGAACGTATTACGTGTTCCAGTCCAGGACGACTCCGGAGCTTCGCGGCTTCGCGGACGATGAGGCGGGCGAGACCTTGCCCGCCGATCAGGGCCCCTGGATGCTCGATCGCCGGATCGATCCCGACGATGAATGGACGCTCGACGTGAGCCGGGCGGTCGTGGCCGCGGGGATCATCGAGAACGGCTTCTATCTCTGGGGACCGATCAACCGGACGGCGACTTGGCATCCGGTGATCGAGAGCGACCGCGTGGAAGGCACCGCCGTCTACGACCCGCGAGGCACGCAGATCGGCACCATCAAGCGCCTGCTGATCGAGAAGGTGAGCGGAAAGGTTCTCTATGTCGACATGACCTTCGGGGGCTTCCTGGGCATCGGCGTGCATCACCACAGGATTCCGTGGGACAAGCTCTCCTACGACAAGGACCTCGAAGGCTACCGCACCGACGTGACCGAGGCTCAGGTCCAGGGCGCGCCAGCCTTCTACGGCGACGACCAGGTCTGGCCCGACCGCAAGCGTGAGCAGGAGTTGCGGGATTACTGGCACGACATCCCGAGAGGGCCTATTTGACCCTGAGTTCGAGTCGGGTTCCGGCTTGAAAGCCACGCGTCGGGCATGCGTATTCGTCCGCGACGCCCGCCGTTGATTGCAGTTGTTCTCCAAGCTGCCTTGGTTTTGCCTCGCCCAGCAAGGATGAGGCATCGATGATTGCGCTTGATGAAACGTAAATCGAAGTAATGCGTTTGCCCTCCACGATAATAACGTGGAGATGGAATGATGAAGAAGTCAGCTTGGCTCCTGGCGGCTGCTTTGATCGGTTCGAGTGCCGTCGTCTCGACGCCTTCCTTGGCTCAAGTGCAGTTCGGCATCGGCCCCGACGGCCCGAGCGTGCGCGTCGGCCCGGATCGTGAACGCCATGAGCGCCGCTATATCGAGCGCCGCCGCGTCTACGACCGTGACGATCTCTCGACCGGCAGCATCGACCGCTGCCGGACCGTGGTGATCCGCGAGGAGAACGACGACGGCGATACCGTCACCCGCCGCATTCGCCGCTGCCGCTAAAGCTCACGGTCGGTTCCATCGAAAGGTCCGAGAGGCCGTGCGCCTCTCGGACCTTTCGCATTTTTCATTCCAGCGCTAGGCCGCCTCCGCACGTGGCGTCCGGATCAGCTCCACCTCGGACGTGATCGCCAGCGTCACCATGCGTCCTCGACTGATCAGAGCCACGACGTTGGAAGCCAGTGTCATGGCGGCCCGGTCCGACCGCCCGCCCTGCAAGTAGGAGACGTAGAGCCGCATCAGCTCGACCGTCACATAGTGGAAGGCGACCTGGGACCCGCGGGCCAGCCTCATCCGCCGCGAGGCCGTCGTGAGCTTGTCGAGATAGATGGATTGCTCGATGGCCGGCTCCGCCAGGAAGCCGCTCAGGCCGCCGAACATGTGCTCGAAATGGTCCCACAGGAGCGCGAGGTTGCGGGCCGCCTTGTCCTGCTGGTCGGGAGCGAGCGCCTGAAACTCGGCGAGAAGCTCCCAGACCGGATCGGTCGCCAGCGCCTCCTCCTCTTCGCTGGGGATCGGAAGGAACGGCAGCAGGGCCCGCGAGTGGGAGATCAATCGGGGCCGCAGCGTATCCCACCCGGCCAGCACTCTGGGCACGACGATCAGGGCCGTGGCGAGAGCGGTTTGGTCGAGCAGGGCCCGGGCCTGCGCGAGTCTCGGACGCGCCGCCTGCCGGCAGGCTTCGAGGAAGCGCCAGCGCAGAAGGCTCAGCCTCTGGAACTGCTCGAGTTTTTCGATGAGACGGTTTTGAGGTTGGTGATCGACGGACCAGGGGAAGGTGAACTCACTTCGACACTGAGGCGGGCTGCTCATGAGGTTGATGATCCGATCCGCAATTCATTTGAGGCGCCTTCGGGTCATACAAGGCCAATCCAGGCAACTTTGAGGCTCCGACACCCGGTCGGGTAAGTACCTTTGGTCGCAGGAGAATATTGTCTTTCGGCAGGATTATTGGGATCCGACGGCTTTGATGCATTGATCCAAGCTCCCAAGCGATCCAGGCGTCGTAGCCTTGAACCCTGGCCTGCCATGCTTAAATCCTGGCGTGTCCCCGATCCGGGCCCCTCTGACGCGAGCCGTGCCGGCCCTTGCGTGATGTCGGATCTCTCCCGATCCGACCGCCGGCTTAAGGGTTGAGAATGCTTCAAGAACTCCTGGCATCCGTCGTCAGCGTGCTGATCGTCGATCCGCTTCAGGCGGAGATGAACGAACGTCTGGCCCAGGTCCGTGCGCCCCAGGCCGTCGTCGCCGACGTGCGAACCTGCGCCGAGGCCTCCCTGCCGAAGCTGGCCGACCGGGCGGCCGCCGACCCGCTCTGGGTCGTCACCACCGCGTTCGACGTGTGGACCGGCCGCACCGCGCCCGACCAGATCCTCGGCGGCACATCCACCCAATGCGACGCCGCCATCAAGGCCGCGAGAATCTATCTGGAGAGCCGCGGAGCGTGAGGCGCTTCCACCTCCAGCTCGGGAGCAGTGTCGAAATTCAACGACGAGGTCGCCTGGTTCTCATCTCAAGGTTAACCGCAGATTAGCATTCCGGGGGCAGTCTTGTGGCCGAACCACAAAGGAGCCTCGTTATGCCGACCCTCAAGACGTCTCTAGGCCTTGCCATGGTGGCGACGGTGCTGGTCCCGTTCATCACCGTATCGGCCTATGCGGCAACCATCGTGGCTGCCGCCATGATAGCGCCCTGAAGTCTCGCACATCGGCTTAATGGCAATTGCGGGATTGAGACCAAAGATCCAATTGACGGTGCTTGCCGGTCTCGACCCGAGAGTACCGCTTTCTGCTTACCCGATGGCGAAACTGACGAAGCAGGTCATCGACGCGATCCAGCCGAAGGCCGGAGCAGACGTGTTTGCGTGGGATGACGATCTGCCGGCCTTTGGGCTTCGGCTAAAGCCGTCTGGTGCGAAGTCCTTATATTTTGCAATACCGCAACCGCAACGGGCGTAGCCGTAGAGCGACCCTCGGGCGCTTCGGCGTGTTCATGGCTGAGCAGGCACGGCACGAGGCGCGCTTGGCTGAGCCGGACATGCCGGCACCCGCCCCAGAGATGTAGCCTGATCCAGGCGAGGGGCCCGACCTGTCGCCTCAGCCCTCTGAACTGCCAGGGGATGATGTTCTTAGAGTGGGATAGCAAAACATCATTCTCGCCAGCGTCTATGCTCGCGGCTTGGTAGTCAGGTCTTGCTGCGAGTTTCCCTTCCGCTCGTTCTATTCCCTGGTTCGCTAACCGCCTTGACGGGCTAGAGCACTAACAGCTAACAGCGTTTCAGATGACAAAGTCGCCAGAGTAGTGGGCCACCGTCAGCACAGGGCCGACCGGTAAGTCAGCGAAGACCACTTGATTGTATAGACTATTACTTTCCGACTGATTCCAGAGTATATATCCCCAATCTGGATCTGGGCTGCCGTAGTTTACTTTCGTGCCGGCAATCTTATTTATTTCCTCTGTCACATCTTGTGCTGCACGTGTTACAATAACTTGGTCAACGCCAGCTTCAAATCCGTAGATAACATCTACGCTATTGGAGCTGGTATTGAACTTCAATGTATCGAAGATGAAGTAATCAACTACCCCGGCTTTCCCAACCATCTCGTCGCTTGCCGACGTTGCATAATGATAAGGCTGAAGGAAGCCTGGAAGATTGCCCTGCGCATGGGCCGGGATATGGTCGACGGCCTGTTGAGGTAGGCTGTTGGGTCTAGGCATGGCGCGCTCCGTGGCAGAGATGGCGCCCCTAATAGAATCTACCACGCTATGGCTCTGAGATACACAAACAACCGCGCGTACTTAGCCAGTAACTATTCTCGGACAGCGCGGTCTAGAACCTGGGCAGTTCTTCGTGCGCGTTGTCGCCGGGTGCCTAATCTGTGCCCTTTCCCCCTAAGATGGGGAGGGCACCTTCTGTAGGATTGTGCAAAGCGGGCTATCATTTGCCTGCCTGGAGAAGCGGCGGCTCCGACGTGGACTCAGACCAAGCGGAGAGGCTGGGAAAGCTAAGGTTTCAGCCTCCCCTCTGGGATCATTTTAGGGCTATAGAGAGAATAATAGAATGCATTTACCTACGCCGAGGCAAGGCGCTTACCCCAGAGCAAGGTGGCTCGGGGTCGGCTATTGTCCTCAAACCTGGGGGTTACCTTTGTCCCCCAATGATCAACCCAGGTGGAGAGGCCGGTCCGGTGCCGTTTCCGGCCTCTCCCTTACTCTGTAGATTTCGCCAGTATTTCTGCTGGCGTTAATGGCCGATCCGTGGGCGGTTTTACTGAATAGGTGGTGCGGCGTTCCATTCTGATGATTATGAGAAATTGCGCGCCGCCTTTGCGAAGCCATCCTGCCGCAAAGTTGTGCCTAGAGAAGGTGAGGCGTAAATTGAGTTCAACCGCGAAGACGCAACCCCTCTCACGGCCTCCAGGGCTCTTGGTATGAAGGGCCCTGGACCCACTCGGTGGTCAGGGTGCACACCATGTCTCCGAAGCAGATCTCGCTCGCCGGCGGCCTTCTGGTGATGTGGCCCGGCCTGATCCAGGCGCATGACATCTACACGGACCTGCTCACCCGATCAGGTCTGCCTTGCTGTCATGGTGGCGACTGCCGCCCTGTGCCTTACCGTCTGGTGCCTCAAGGCGTGCAGATGTTCGTTGACGAGCACTGGATCGATATCCCAAGGGGCAGCATCCAATACAGAACCCTTGAGGGTGACCGAGGCGAAACAGGAGGAGCTCATTGGTGCGGGTTACGCGACGCGCTGGGATACTTTACCCGTTGTGCAATCTTGCCGCCCCAGTCCGCCGCCGCTCATTAGAACAGATTGTTCCACACTGCGCATTACGCGAAATTCGTGGTCGGTTTGCGGCCTTATGGAATCGGGTTCACAGGGCCGTAGCCCCAGACCATGGTCACCATCGAGAGAATTCCACTCAGGAGTACAATGCTTAGGGCTATGGTGCCGAATGGAATGTGCCTGCACTTCCAGGCAAGACGCGCCGCTTCACTGCGGTCAAATGCGGGACGGGCAGCCATGAGTGCCTCCCTTCGTGAGCTTCATCAACATACCAGATCCGAGATCGGTTACCCGTAACATAGGTTGCATCGGAATGAATTGATTGGGTTCGATCGGCTCAAGATTTGCCATAATGAGCAGCAAGCATGGGTATTTCCTGCGAGATTGGAGGAGAAACCATGCCTCTGAACCTGGAGTACTTCCATTTTGGTGACCATGGCTTGTACTACGGCAACTATGGCGGGCTTGATTATTCGGCAGGGACTGAGAACGGGACGATCACAGGCACGTCGGCAGATCCAAATCCCGTCGACGCTTACGATCAGGCGTTTTACGAGCATGATCTTGCTCTCCAACAGGCATCAAGCACAGAAGAGCGTCTCGAGGCGCATGTGCACGTCATCACAGCAGTATACGATCTGCTGCTCTAAGAAGGTGACTGTTGCGGGTGCTTGGGGCTAAGCGCGGCCTTGCGGAGGTAAGTCAAGGCCAGTCTCATCCAGTGGCTCAAGCAAGTTCTCGATATCCGGCTGCGCTACGCCGTCGGCTATCGGGAGTGGGCCAAGATCGGCCGCCTCTATGGCGTAAAGGCGGATGCTGTACGGAATGCGGCTTTAGGAGTGTCCTATAAGGATCTGCCTATGCCCCCCGAGGAGCCGCTGATGCCTGTCAAGTGGAGACCTTGTGAATGGCGAGACGGATTTGAAGGTGGCCTCGGCTCCCAGGCTTTCAGTTTCGTTTAGCAGCACAAGATGGGCGGCTTTGGTGATGGGCAGTGGGTATGGACGAATGAACGGTATGCCGCAAAACGCAAAGGTGCCACTCCTTGGCTTTGCCGACACAGTTGAGGAAGCCCAATACGCCGAAAGCGAGGTCTTCGACGTGTGGCTTGAGCGTTCGGGGCTGGTTATTGCCCCGCCGGCCGGAGCCAGCGGGGCGTTCAGGTGATGTGCTGCATCTCCTGGGAGTGCACGACATAGAGTCGGGAAGCTTGGCGGCCAAGCTTGATTTGGGCACAGTGTCCGACAATGTGATGAAGCGCTCTAGGCCAACCTTCGTTTGTCAAACTTCTCCGCACAAAGGCGGGTATTTAAGGGGCGGGGCCTCGAAGCACGGTACCTTCATACCTTTGTGGAGATCTATGAGGATGCGTCGGCCGCTAAGGGAGGAAGGGGACGTTTGCCCGAAAATACCTGCGCCGCTTACCTACTGCTTACCCGAGTTGGGTAACCGCCGACGTTCAGAGGGCTAAGTCATTAAAAAACTTGGTGGAGCTGAGGGGAATCGTCGGCGTGCATGATCAACCTTCGTGTTTGTGGCACAAAGGTTGAATGTGCTCAGGTGTCTGGTCAAGCTGGCCTGGGAGAGCCCAGGTCATAAGTTCATGCGGACCTACTGTTCGATGAGGCGCACACGCAAAGCCTCCTCCAGCCGCGCCAAGTTCGCCTCGTCCTCGATGCCAAGGAATTCGAGTTCGACATCCCCATCTGGATTGAAGCTCCAGGTGCTCGTGAAGTAGTCGATCCCCACGTCGTCAGCGATATCCCGTGCCTTCCAGACCTCGATCTGAATGGCGATGTCATCCATGTGCAGTTGATCGCCTGCGATACCGATCTTTCCGAGGCCGCTCTCGATTGCTGGCTTGATGAGCTTCTGGGTCACCCAGATATCGCCCTCTGGGATAAGGTGAATGTGTGAATGGCTCATTAGAACGGACTCTGCGAGGCTTGGACCGGAGCCGGAAGAAGACCCAGCCAGTAGCGTACAAATTCCTGCATGTCGTCCTCGCTTGCAAAACCAAGGACTGTGTAGTTGTGAGGGTGACGCGCGATGTTCCAGCCATCCCCTGGCTCCCCAAACATCTCGCAGCAAAGGCACTTGGCAAGAGAGTGAGCAGCTTCAGGGAAGTAAGATGGGGGAATGTCTAAATAAAATTCAAAATCGTTCATAATAAAAATTCTCTTAGTTCTGGGTCGTTGCCCATTAACGTCACCGTAATTGTCCGCGTCCTTAAAAGTCAAAATTATTTTGTGGCAATTTTTACGCCACTTGTTTGAGTGGTTGCAGTTTTAATTTTGACATGCCGCGCCGGATTATGACTTCATAATGAAGTTCATTAACGAACCCCTCGTTGCGAGGGCCGCCAATATTTTTAATTACTTTTTTGAGGACACTTCCAGATGGAAGACATTTTTGCACGCCTCGCTGAGGAGGCATCCATGGTGGATGCCAGCGCTGAGGCTGAAGCCAACACCTGCCTAGAGACTTCGAGCTTCCCACCAACAAACGCCATCACATTGATGACGTTCAACTACTATGACAACGGTCCGGGCGGGAAACCGAAGTGGTCAGCGTCGCGCTACGCCATGAACGTCCAGGTGTTCACGCTCGACACGCCGTTCACACCCAGCAGCAAGCTCGCAGCTTGGGAAGGCACCGTGCAAATGCACGACCCAGACTTCTTCGACAACTACACCGATCATTACTGGTCAGAACACTCTGACTGCATCACTGCGGATCAGATTGCGCTCTACAAGGCGGTGATCGCCGAGACGGCTGCCATGCCGAAGGTTGAGGAGGGGCCGCTTCTGGGGCAGTTCTGGAGCAAGAGCCCTGGCTGGGAATATCACTGGGGCTCGCTGATACGGGTTCACTACAACGCCTTCGGCGAGTTCGTCTGTGAAGTCTTCCATGACGGCGAGACCTACCTAATCGATACCTTCGCCAGCGTGCCTCGGGAGAGTGGCAAGTCACTGCCGATAATGCGTGGGCGTCATGATCCAGGGAAGCTCTGGCGCAAGGCTCCGCCCAAGCCCTCAAAGAAGGGGAGCCGGTAATCATGGCGACCAACAAGGACCTTGTGATGGCCATTACGCGGTTGAATGAGCGTGTCACCGCCCTGGAAGCGGCGAACTCCAGTCTGCAAGCCGTCAATGACAAGTTCGCCGAAGTCATCAAAATGGCATTCGAAGAGCACATTAAACTGCGTGACTACACGTCCGACACGCTGAAGGCACAGCAAGAGGCGATTGAAGCCCTCAAGGCTGAGCGCGTCATCGTGAATGCTGAGGGCATCATAGATGCGGACATGATGGCTCTACAGGCTGTCGAGTTGGTGTCTCAGAAGCTAGACGAGATCAGCACCCAGGTCAGTTCGATCAACCAAGCCGTGATCTCGCTTGAAGGATTCCGCACAACCTACCTGGGTGATCAGGAATTCGAGAAGAATAAGCGGCGGGAGTTCACTTCGTATTTTAATCGCGGACCTGAGGAGTAAGCCTTGGTTCCTTTTGTAATCTCATTATAATTGTTCAACTTGTAATCTCTAATATGTAATTATAATGAGTTCTTGAGAGGAACTCGTCTCTAATTCCTTTTTCTCCTTCGGCCTTGCCTCAGGTCTAATCGGCTTACGCCGGTCTAATCGATACCCGAAGAAGGACAGCGGATGACGAAGCCCGCCGCAGCGGGCTCGTCATGCCGCCTCGATCTCCGGACCGCCTGCCCCGACCGTCAGGGACCGTGCGATCCGCATCACCGACGTGGTGCTCGCGCTCGTCTCGCGGGCGGTCGCCCGGATACCTTGCCCCGCCATCAATGCTTGCTTGATCTGCTCGACCTTCGCATCGGACATGGGTGGGCGGCCCAGGCGCTTGGTGCCTTGGGCGCGGACCCGCTCCAGGCCCGCGATGACCCGGCTCCGGATCATGGCGCGTTCGTAATCACTGAAGACACTGAGGAGCCCAAAGAGCATGCGTCCACTGGGAGTTGATGTATCGAGTGCCTGCTGGTGCAGATACAGATCGACCCCACGCGCCTGCACATCAGCAAGGAATGCAACGAGGTCCTGGAGCGAGCGCCCAAGGCGATCCACGCTCCAGGCCGCGATCATGTCAAACTCGCGCCGAGCCACCCCCTTCAGGAGGGCGTCATATCCAGGACGCTGATCGCGGCCCTTGGCTCCCGAGATACCTTCATCCGTGTAGACAGCGACCACCGTCCAGCCGAGACGGACGGCCACCTCGTTCAACGCCATCAACTGGTTCTCGACGGTCTGGGTCCGCTTGTCCGTCGAGACTCTTCCATAGATCGCCACGCGCTTCGTCATAACGACCACCCTGCCAGGGATCGGTAGTCCGTCAACGAAATGGCGTCAGAAAAACAGATGATTATGAGGACAGTAACATGGCCATCCAGAAAGACCAGAAAACAAGGGTTTGCGAGGTCGCCCAAGACCCGAAGATCGAGGGGGATTTTGGTACGCCGCTGGCATGAGATCGATCAGG
>NZ_JBFRGW010000040.1:0-38582 GCF_052115545.1 Microvirga sp. 2MCAF35 | reverse complement strand
CAAGGCCCTGCTCCGGAAAGCGGCCGAACGATCAGTCGAAGGACTCTGGTCCGCCATCGGTCACATCATCGATCTCTTCACGCCAGACGAATGCAGAAATTACTTCAACGCCGCCGGTTACGATGCAGCCTGATCGGAAAATGCTCTAAGTCTTCGTTATGCGCATCTCTACACGCAAAAGTGGGTACCCACTTTTGC
Source organism: Microvirga sp. 2MCAF35 (assembly GCF_052115545.1). Classification (NCBI taxonomy): domain Bacteria; kingdom Pseudomonadati; phylum Pseudomonadota; class Alphaproteobacteria; order Hyphomicrobiales; family Methylobacteriaceae; genus Microvirga; species Microvirga sp. 2MCAF35. Next base: position 38,384 of record NZ_JBFRGW010000040.1, on the reverse strand, counting down.
GTTCGATGCTCTAACGCAGCGGCCGTTCCTCGGCTTACAATCATAACTCTGGAGAAGATGTTACATAGTGACAATTTTGTGATCTCAGGCAGGCTTGTCAAATCTGCTGCAAATAGGTGCCTGCGATGGTCGAACCTCTGCTGCCCCGCCCGTCTCCATAGAGGCAGCTCGGTGTTTGCCCGGTGACAATTTCTTTTGCCGTACATGCGGGCCTCAGTGGTTTCGCGCATGCTGTAATGCGGGCGGGCTGCGCTGCCTCCGCTCCCTTGTGGCGTTGCAAGGGAGTTGCACGAAGGAAACCCGCCCTTGCAGAAGCGGTACGGCAGAAAGTATTGGACAGTCTGTGCTCGGGAGGGCGGGTGATGCGCACGACGGACGCTGACGTAGATCCTTCCAGGCTGTACCGAAGGCTCCGTTCCGGATATCTCATGAACCCGATCCAGGCCCGTGTCCCCCTTATATCGCTTTTTCTCGTGTTTTTTCGCGTGGGGCTCTTCAGCTTCGGCGGCGGGCTCTCAGGCTGGATCTATCGTGAAGTGGTGACGCTGCGGGGCTGGATGAGTGATGATGACTTCTTCTCCGGGTTGGCCCTTTCTCAGATCCTGCCTGGAGCCAACGTTACCAACCTGTCGGTTTATATCGGCCAGCGACTGCGTGGGCCGGCAGGTTCGATCTGCGCTCTCACCGGCCTTGTGATCGGCCCCTTCTTTGCCGTGATTGCGCTGGTGTCGGCCTATTCTCAGCTTTCCACGATGCCATGGATTCAGGGTGGCATGAGTGGCGCCGCAGCGGCTGCCATCGGGCTGCTCCTGGTTGTCGCCGTGAAGGGCGCCTACAGCGCGAGCCGCAGGCTTGTGCCGTTCCTGATTCTGATAGCGACCTTTGTGGCCGTGGGGCTCCTGCAATGGCCGTTAGTGCCGGTGGTGCTAGGGCTAGCGCCCGTGTCCATCGCCTTCGCGTGGTGGCAGGCCTCGTCCGATGCGTGAGAACGTTCTTTGGTCCTTGATCGTCGTTTTCGTACCGTTCTCACTGGTCTCCATCGGCGGAGGCCCCAGCATCTTCGCCGGCATCCAGCATCAATCGGTCGAGGTCTACCACTGGGTCTCCGCCCGGGAGTTCATCGACCTCTTCGCCATCGCTCGTGCTGCGCCTGGTCCGGGATCCATGCTCGTGACCTTGCTTGGCTGGACGGTAGCGGGCTGGACGGGTGCCATCGTGGCGACCCTCGCATTGTTCGTTCCCTCCTCGCTTGTCTGCTATGGCGTCACGAAGATGTGGAACCATTATCGTGGCCGCCACTGGCACACGGCGCTGGAGAACGGACTCGTCCCCATCGGGGCAGGGCTGATCCTGGCCGGTGTGGTCGCAATCTTCAGGGTTGCGGGGGCAGGTATCCCGTCTTGGGTTATTGCAGGCATGGCGGCCGTGATCCTGGCCTTGCGTCCCAAGCTTAACCCGCTAATCCTGCTTGCAGGTGGTGCGGTCGCCTTCGCCATCTGGCACGGGATAGTCCCCATTGGCGTAGCCCCGTAACAGGCGCTGCAGGAAGCGTAATCGCATCTTGTCGGTTGCTCCAGGCCTTGAGTTTCCTCGTTAGGTCGTCGAATCCGTCACGCCCAGTCCCTGAGCCTCACCGTCGGTGAAGCCCAAGGGAAATATCTTGGATAGGGCACTCCCGCCGGCGGAGGCGGCCCTCGCGAGCGGCTTCGCCGACCAGAGCCATCTTGGGCGCTGGTTTCGCCGGGCCTACGGCCTCACCCCTGCGGCCTACCGCATGGGGCGCACGAACGTTCCAGACGGGGAGGGCAGCGTCTGGTAACGCTTCCAGCAGGTAATCGACGGGAGACGTTAATGTTCGACACGAAGGTAACAATCCTCGTTCACGAAGATCTGGCCGTGTGGCAGAAGCTGAATGTCACCGCTTTTCTCGCGACGGGCATTGCTGGCGCTGTTCCTGAGGCCATGGGCGAGCCCTACGAAGACGCTGCGGGGCGCTTCCACGGACGCCTTCTCGGCCAGCCGATCCTCATCCTTGCAGCTTCGACAGAGGTCCTGCATCGTGCCTGGAGGCAGTCACTCGAGCGGAAGCTCACGCGTAGCGCCTATGTCCGAGCCATGTTCGAGACCGGGTATGACGCTGCCAACCGTGCGGTTTTCCGATCGGAACCGGCTGATGCTCCGGACCTCGTCGGCCTCGCACTCTACGGTCCGAAGAAGGAAATCGACAAAGCAATGAAGGGCACGCGCCTGCATCCTTGAGGTGCGGCCCTCCGTCTGTGGGGAACCGATCCCGCACCATTGCTCAGGCTTCAGGAACGAGGCCGCACGATGCGCTTGCGCCTTGCTATGCCGGCAGGACGACCACCTTCGTCTTGACCGGCGTACGGTCGTACAGGTGAATCATATCCTGACTGAGGAGGCCGACGCAGCCGCTCGTGATGCCGCTGCCGATCGATTCGGCATCGCTGCTGGCGTAGATCGTGTAGAGCGTGTAAGCGCCGTTCTGATAGAGATAAAGCGTGCGGGCGCCGAGCGGATTGTCGAGGCCGCCCGGCATGCCGCCGGCGTACTTGGCCGCCTCGGGCTGGCGCCGGATCATCTCCTTGGGCGGGGTCCAGGTTGCCCACTCGCCCTTGCGCCCGACATAGGCATCGCCGCTCCACCGGAACCCGTCGCGGCCGACATTGGCACCATAGCGCGTGGCATTTCCGCCTTCTTCGATGCGGTAAACGTAGTAATTGGCAGGATCGACGATGATCGTACCGGGCGCCTCTTTGGTGTCGTAGCGAACCGTCTTGCGATAATATTTCGGATCGACCTTGCTGACATCGACTGCCGGGATCGGGAACTTCTCATCGGGCATCGGACCGTAGACCTTCGACGCCTCGGCGAAGCTCATGCCGTCGGATGTCACGCAACCGGCCAGCCCCAGCGCGCCGACACCTGCGGCCGAGCCGATCAGAAACGACCGGCGGCTGAGAAGCCCCGCCCGGTGCCCGAGCAAAGCTCCCCCGTCTCTCTCTCCGACATCGGATTTCTTACCGTCCATGATCATGATGTGGCAGTCTCCCTTGTCATGTTGCCCGACGAGAGAATCCTCCGGCATACACCCGCTGACTGTTTTGTTGAGCTGGAGATTGCCGTCACACGGTTCGCTTGGCAAGCCCAAGCCTGCCGATGCCTCCTTGTCGCCTTACTGCCATGCTTCAGGGCTTCTGGGTTAACCTTAACGGGAGGGAGCGGGTTGTTCGAAGATCATGGGAGTGCACGGATCAGTCTCGCCTGTCCTCACTGCGAGCAGCCTTTCAAGGTCCGGCTTCGGAAACTTCGATTTGGAGCCGATCTGACCTGTCGTCTGTGTCGGCATGAGTTCTCTGCGAGGGAAGTGATCAACCGTCCCGAAGTTCAGGGAGCCCTGGCTCGCATGCATCAGATCGTTCAGCAAAGGACACGGCAGGCAGGGGCCTATCAGCCCGCTGACTTGGCCGCATCGTCTTCGACCCCGGCGCCGGAGGATTGTCCGCCCCTAGAGAATGAGGCTAGATTGGAGGCGATGCTGCTGGCCGGCGAGCCGCTCTCCTCTGATACCTGAACATGCACCGTGGGCCTATCCCACTCATAGCCTGCTCGACGGCTCGATTATATCCTGGTAGGCGCCGCTGTAAGCCCTACCTAGTCGCCCTTGGGCTGGCTCTGGCCCTAACCTCCAACCGAGTCTTCCATGCCGATAACCAACGCTGAAGGATCCGGCCGACGGGCATCCTCACTTTCGCCCTTCCGGCATCGCATCTTTCTGGCTGTTTGGACTGCGAGCCTTGCCTCCAACTTCGGCGGATTGATCCAGTCGGTTGGTGCAGCCTGGCTGATGACCTCCATCGGCGCATCGGCCGACCTCATCGCCCTCGTACAGGCCTCCACAACGCTCCCGATCATGCTGTTCTCGCTCATGGCCGGGGCCATCGCCGACAACTTCGACCGGCGCAAGCTGATGCTCGCCGCGCAGCTCTTCCTGTTGGTCGTGTCGATCGCCCTGACCCTGTGCGCCTATTTCGATCTGGTGACACCCTGGCTTCTCCTCACCTTCACATTCCTGGTCGGCTGCGGCACGGCGCTCAACGGACCCGCTTGGCAGTCGCTGGTAGGGGAGATGGTGCCCCGCTCCGACCTGCCGACTGCGATTGCCCTCAACAGCATGGGTTTCAACATTGCCCGCAGCGTCGGGCCGGCGCTCGGGGGCGTCATCGTCGCAACGGTCGGTGCCTTTGCTGCCTTTGCCGTCAATGCGATCAGCTATCTCGGACTGATTGCCGTGCTGGCGCGCTGGCGACCGGTTCGCGCGCCCCGGGTTTTGCCACCCGAGACCCTCGGATCGGCCATGGCGGCAGGGATCCGCTATGTGACCATGTCTCCCAATTTGAGTGTTGTGCTCTTGCGAGGAGCCGTGTTCGGTGTTGCTGCGATCGCCATCCAAGCCCTGATGCCACTGATCGCGCGAGACCTGATCCAAGGAGGACCGCTCACCTATGGCCTCTTGCTGGGTGCTTTTGGCATCGGCGCGGTCGGCGGCGCTCTCCTCAGCACCCGCCTGAGAAGGGCTCTGACGCTTGAAGCTCTCGTTCGCATTGCCTTCATCAGCTTCGCCGTGTGTGCAGCCGTCGCTGGACTGAGCTCCTTCGCGCTCCTGACGATGATCGCGATGGCTCTGGGAGGAGCGAGTTGGGTCCTGGCGCTCGCAAGCTTCAATGCCACCGTGCAGCTGTCCTCGCCGCGCTGGGTGGTCGGGCGCGCTCTGGCGCTATACCAGATGGCAACTTTTGGCGGGATGGCCGTCGGCAGCTGGATCTGGGGCATCGCGGCCGAGCAGGTTGGAACTGCGGACGCTCTCCTGATCGCTGCGGGCGTCCTGGTTGTCGGAGCGGCCCTTGGCCTGCGCCTCCCGCTGCCCGAGTTGAAAGCACTCAACCTCGATCCTCTGAACCGGTGGACGGAGCCTGATCTTGCCGTCGCTATTTTACCGCGCAGCGGCCCGATCGTGATCACGATCGAGTACAGGATCCGGGGAGTGGACGTAGCCGCCTTCCTATCCGTGATGGCTGAGCGGCGCCGGATCCGGCGCCGGGACGGCGCACGCCATTGGACGTTGCTGCGGGATCTGGAGCATCCGGAGATTTGGATCGAGCGCTATCATAATCCCACATGGCTGGACTATGTGCGGCATAACCAACGCATCACTCAGGCCGACGCTGCTGTAGGAGAACGGCTCCGGGAACTGCATCAGGGCCCGGACCTGCCGCGTGTGCATCGCATGATCGAACGTCAGATTAGTGGGCCGAGTTGGGGGGCAGAGCCGCGTGTTCATGATCTGGCCGACCCGCTGACCGATCCGACCCGATCCTCCTGAGGCTATGCCCTGGTCCCATCAGGCCGCTGGGCTTATACAATCCTTCCCCATGTTGACCTTGGAACGCTCTACCTCGCTTGAACAAATCATCAAGAAGAGCCGGTTCGTTGCGACGGGCGCTCCGGTTGCGAACGAGCACGCTGCCAAGGACTTCATCGCCGTGCATTCCGATCCCGGGGCCAATCACAATTGCTGGGCCTGGCGGGTGGGTCAGAACTATCGCTGCAGCGATGATGGTGAACCCAGCGGTACCGCCGGCAAGCCAATCCTGCAGGCCATGGATCGGCTATCGCTGGACAATGTCGCGGTTGTCGTAACCCGCTGGTTCGGAGGGGTTCTTCTCGGCAGCGGCGGTCTGATCCGGGCTTACGGCGGGACCGCGGCCGCCTGTCTGCGCGCCGGCAAGCTGATCGAGATCCTGGCCGTTCGCGAAGCTACCATTACTGTGACGTTTTCCGATCTGGCTTTGGTGCAGGCACGGCTGGCCAGCACTGCCGGCGCTCGGATTCGCCAGGAGAACTTCATCGGGACAGGTGCAACGTTGACGGTCGACCTCCCCGAAGCGACGGCCACACAGATCGCCCGCATGCTGACGGACATCACCAGCGGTCGGGCGGTGATTGTGCTGGAGCCGCCCGGTCCATTTTCTTTCGGCTAATGCCGTAAGTCACAGCAGACAAAACCTATCCTCCTGCAGGCGCAGCCGCGGCGGCAACCTGCTTCTCCGTCCCCGTCGCCAACGTCAGGACGAGCGAGGCCGCGATGAGGCACAGGCCGCCGGCTGCGAAGAAAGCCGGAAGGTAAGTATCGAGTGTCGTGCGTGAGAGACCGCCGCCGAAGGCCGCCGTTGCGGCTCCGAGCTGATGGCCGGCGAAGACCCATCCGAACACGAGGTTGGCACGCTCACGTCCGAACTTCATCGCCGTCAGCTTCACGGTCGGCGGAACGGTGGCGATCCAGTCGAGTCCGTAGAAGACGGCAAAGAGAGACAGGCCGTAGAACGAGAAGTCGGTGAAGGGGAGGTAGAGCAGCGAGAGACCGCGCAGACCGTAATACCAGAAGAGCAGCCAGCGGTTGTCATAGCGATCGGACAGCCAGCCCGATCCAACAGTGCCGAAGAAGTCGAACACGCCCATCATGGCCAGAACGCTCGCAGCACCCACGGCCGCCAGACCGTAATCGGCGCAGAGCGGGATGAAATGCGTCTGGATCAGGCCATTGGTACTGGCGCCGCAGATGAAGAAGGTGCCGAACAATACCCAGAACTCACGTGTTCTAATGGCATCTTTCAGCGCCGCGATCGGCGAGGTGGCGCCCGCAGACGCAGACACGCCGGAGGCACCCTGCCTTTCCCCGTAAGCCGCAAGACCCAGGTCGGAGGGCCGGTCGCGCATGAAAGCAAAGACGAGGAGCGCTGCCAGGGCGAGTAAGCCGCAGATGAGCGCAACGGCGGGCCGCCATCCAAGCCGCTCCGTTAGGTTGGCGAGCAGCGGCAGGAAGACGAGCTGACCGGTGGCCGAACTGGCGGTGAGCAGGCCAATCACCAGCCCGCGCCGCTCCGAGAACCAGCGTGTTGCAACGGTGGCGCCGAGCACCAGGGCCGTCAGGCCCGTGCCGAAGCCCACGACGAAGCCCCAGAGCAGGATGAGCTGCCAGACCTGCGTCATGGCTAACGACAGCAACAGTCCGGCTGCGATAACCGAGAGAGCCGAGAGGGCCATCCGCCTGACGCCGTAACGGTTCATGAGTGCCGCCGCGAAGGGACCCATCAGGCCGAAGAGCAGCAGGCGGACGGCAAGTGCGGTGGAGATCTCCGCTGTCTTCCATCCGAATTCCTGCTGCAGGGGCAGGATGAGCACGCCGGGGGCGCCGACCGCGCCAGCGGTGACGAGCATGGTGAGGAACGTCACCGCAACGACCATCCAGCCGTAATGGATGTTGCGACGGGCGAGCCCGGCGGCGACAGCGGACGAGATCATGGGACGCTCCTTGCGTCTGAAACGGGATGCGAAACCGGCATCGTCGAACGCCGTCTCATGCGGTCCCCGGGAAGTCGGTGCATAGGGGAGGCGATCATGCATCCCGGCGCGCGAGGCGCAGAGCGGCGTCCTGACCCGATCGCAGAATGGCCTCGGAGTGGGCCTTGTCGGTTGTGACGCGGGCAAGCTGCAACGTTCCGATCAGGAGGCCGAAGATGGCGTAAGCTGTTTCACGCGCCTTGGCCTCCGGAAGGGAAGAGGGCAGCTCGGATGCAATCATCGCCGCCATCTCGTCCGCCCCGTGAGCCATGACATCCCGGGTCTTGGGATCGTCGCGGGCGACTTCCTGCGCCAATGCTGCGATAGAGCAGCCGGCCTCCGGCCCGTCGCGATGCGCTGCTCGCAGGTATCGGCGGATGATGGCTTCCAGCCCGTCCTCGCCCCGCTCCTTGGCGGCCTTCACTTCCTTCACCCACGTCTCCCGGCTGCGCGCATTAGCTTCGGCGATGGCCGCTCGAACGAGATCGTCCTTCGATTTGAAGTGGGCATAGAAGCCGCCATGGGTGAGGCCTGCATCGGCCATGAGACCCGCAACGCCCGTGGCCCCGATGCCCTGGGCCCGGATTCGCGCAGCCGCCACATCGAGCACCCGTTTACGCGTCTGTTCCTTGTGACCCTTCTCGTAGCGCATCCTCATTCCTCATGTCTGGTCGGCCTTTACATTATGCCCATCATATTATATGTCAACCATCATCTAACTGAGAGGCCCTGCTGTTTCATTTGTTCAGCTGCGCGCTCTCCCAGATCGAAGGGAAACCATCATGAGCCAAGCACAAGGAACGGCACTGATCACCGGCGCTTCAGCGGGCATCGGAGCCGTCTACGCGGATCGTCTCGCCCGGCGGGGATACGATCTCGTCCTGGTCGCCCGCGACGAGGCGAAGCTGAACGCGCTCGCGTCTCGCCTGCGGAATGAGACCGGCGTAACGGTCGAGGTGCTGCCGGCTGACCTTTCTGAGGCTGGCGACACCCGGAAGGTGGAGGCGCGACTGCAGGCGGATGACATCACCATGCTGGTCAACAATGCCGGCATTGCGGTTGCCGCCCGACGATCAGCATGGATCCCGATCGTCTCGATGCGATGATCCAGCTCAACGTCGTGGTGGCGACACGCCTGGCCCGGGCGGTTGCGCCGGGCCTCGCGCAACGGCAAAAGGGCGATATCATCAACATCGCCTCGGTGGCCGGCATTCGTGGGGATCAGCCTGTTATCAGTGTCGGCTACGGCGCCAGCAAGGCGTATGTGCTCGCCTTCAGCGAGGGGCTCGACAGCGAACTCTCTCCCTACGGCGTGCGCGTGCAGGCGGTGCTGCCGGGCGCCACGCGCACGGAGCTGTGGGCGAAGGGGGGAATCGACATCGACACCCTCCCGCAGGAAAACGTGATGGAGACCGGCGACATGGTCGATGCCGCTCTTGCGGGTCTCGATCAGGGAGAGCGCGTCACGATTCCCTCGCTGCCGGACATCGCCGACTGGACCGATTTCAAAACGGCCCGCGCAGCGCTTGGCCCCAACCTGTCTCGCCGTTTTCCGGCAGAGCGCTACGGAAGCAGGAACTCCGGTTCGATTACTCTGCCCAAGGTCTCGTGAGCGCAATGGCAGCCGGCCGGTACCATCGCCGGCCGGCTGCGCCCGCCGCAGGCCGTGTAAAGGCTGTGGCTTGGCCCTCCATCCTCAGCGGCCTGATTTCCTTCGTTTGACGCCCGGCCACGGAATCGGGGCGATGATCATTAAGGTTCGCTTCGATAGACAGGGCCAGATGCCGCCAAATGGCCTCTGGACGAAACGCCCCAGTCAGAGCAGCATCATCTCGTCACCGCCGCGCCGATCGTGAGGACGTGAGGATCATGCGATTGCTGAACCGCCTCCTGCAACGGCTCGTCATTCTCGGGCTGGGCATCTTCTCTGTCTGGCTGATCGTCTTCGTGGTCTTCGACACCGCGGACCAAAGGCTGCCATGGATCCTGGCCGTCGGCCTCACTTATGCCATCGGCGCCTATCTCATTCTTCCGTGGATCATTCGCATGGGCCTCAAGCTTCTCCACCGGAAGCGGGTGCCCAGCTTCACGACAACGGGCGACGGACTGCCGGGCGATCCCGTCAACGTGGCGCTTGTGGGAACACTCTCACAGCTACGCGCGGCCTTTGCGGCTCTTGGCTGGTCGGAGGCCGACCGATTGGGCCTGGCCAGTTCATGGGGCATGATCCGCGCCTTCGTGTTCAACTCACCCTATCCCACGGCCCCGTTCAGCACCCTCTATCTGTTCGGACGTCGCCAGGACATCGGGTTCCAGAAGGCGATCGGCGACAGTCCACGCAAGCGGCATCACATCCGGTTCTGGTCCTTGAGCATCGCACGAGCCGAAAGCACATGGGCAGGGGGATCGGCAGGCTTCTGGCTGAACACCGACCGTCCACCCGATGACGAACGTGTCCTGTGGGTCGGAGCGGGCACGCGAGATACGGGTCTGTCCGTGACCTGGCTCACATTCCAGGTCACCCACGCCACGGACTCGGATACCAATGTGGAGCGCGACTTCATCATCGCTGAGTTGGAGGGCGCCGGATCCGTTGCGGGCGTGAAAGTGTATCAGGCTGGCCAATGTCTCGCCACGGAGCACGTCAACCACTACAGGTCCGATGGACGGGTGACCTTGGCGAGCCTCGTGGTCCAGGCTGATTGACCCCGCTCAGGCCGCCTCAGTGAGAGGAAGCTCTATGACGATGTTTGCGGGGCTCCATAGCGGAGCCCATCCATGATGAGGCCGACGAGCCTCCTGGAGCGATCCTGCCAATCCGGCCCGTCCGACGCAGAGTAAATGCTCGAGAGCGCATGCAGGACGTCAGCGCTGTTCGCATCCGGCCGGATCGTCCCCGCCCGTGCTGCTCTTTCCATCAGAGATTTGAATGCTAGAGGGACAACGCCGGAGGTCTGCGCAAAGAGCGGCGAATTCGATTCGAGGAGAAGCCGCAGGCTGTCGCGCATCCCGCGCTTGGTCGCCATGTACCCGACGAATCGTTGCATCCATTCAGCCAGGGCCTCATCGGGTTCGTGGGTGAGGGCCAACTCCTTCGCCGCTGCAACGAGCCCCTCCACCTCGCGGCGATAGACGGCCTCGATCAGCACTTCGCGGGTGGGAAAATGGCGATACAGGGTTCCCGGCCCGACACCGGCCTCGCGGGCGATCGCCTCCAGCGAGGCATCGACGCCTGAGCTTGCAAAGGCCTCGGCCGCAACCTCGATCAGTCGGTCGCGATTGCGGCGCGCATCCGCCCGCAATGGTTTCGTGGCCGTCGAAGCCTGCTCGTGAGAATCCCTGTCTGATCGCACCAAACCCGTCCGTTCCCAACTCTCTACAAATTTCTCAGGACCGGTCTTGATCCATTATGCGAAGCCACTATCTCGATCTAACCGGAGGGGCCTCCGTTTATGGGCCTCCCAAGGATCTTATTGCACTCAAATGTCCACCTGTCATCGGCAGGCAAGGGCACAGGACGGTCCATCCCTGAAACACAGGGGAGGAACCCAGGCCCAAGGGAGATAGCTCATGGCGAGTGTGAGGCCAGTGAAACTAGATATCAACGGGGAGGAGCGGGTACTGACCCTGGAGCCCCGTGTGACGTTGCTCGATGCCCTGCGGGAGCACCTTCACCTGACCGGCACCAAGAAGGGCTGCGATCAGGGCCAATGCGGCGCGTGCACGGTGCATGTGGACGGACAACGGGTGCTCGCCTGCCTGACACTTGCGTTCCAGGCCGAGGGCTGCGCGATCACAACCATCGAGGGCCTGACGGGTCCGGATGGCACGCCGCACCCGGTCCAGCAGGCCTTCATGGAAGAAGACGCCTTTCAATGCGGCTACTGCACGCCGGGGCAGATCATGTCGGCGGTTGCGTGCATTCGCGAGGGACATGCCGGCTCTGACGACGAAATCCGCGAGTTCATGGCGGGCAATCTCTGCCGCTGCGGCGCTTATCCCAATATCGTATCGGCCGTGCGCAAGGTGGCGGAGTCAGCGGCATGATGAACTTCGATTATTCCCGCGCAACCAGCCTGGACGAGGCTGCAACCCTTGCCCGGCGCCCCGGCGCGATGCTGCTGGCCGGTGGCACGACGCTTCTCGACCTTGCCAAATGCGAGGTTGCACGCCCGGAAGCAGTGATCGATCTGACACGACTTCCCGGCCTGAACACGATCACCATTGGTGAGAGCGGAGCAACGATCGGGGCACTCGCCACCATGAGCCGCGTGGCGGAGGATCAAGCTATCCAGCGGCATTATCCCGCCATCGCGGAATCATTGCTCTCGGCGGCCTCGGCGCAACTGCGCAATATGGCGACGATCGGCGGCAATCTGCTTCAGCGCACCCGCTGCCCATACTTTCGCGATCCAGCAGGTTTTCCGGCCTGCAACAAGCGTGATCCGGGCACCGGCTGCTCGGCGATCGGTGGGATCACCCGCGATCATGCGGTCCTCGGCACCAGCGACCATTGCATCGCTCTCTACCCTGGCGATCTTGCCGTTGCACTGACGGCTCTGAATGCGACCATCCAAACGAATATGCGCTCCATCCCGATCGAGGCGTTCTTCCTGGCGCCTGGGGCCACACCTGAGCGGGAGACCATTCTGGAGCGCGGCGAAATCATCACGGCCGTTGCGGTCCCGGCAACGCCCCTTGCCGTGAACTCCATCTATCTGAAGATCCGTGACCGCCAATCCTATGAGTTCGCGGCAGCGAGCGCTGCTGTCGGGCTGGAACTCGATTCCGACGGATTGACGATCCGGGACATTCGCGTTGCGCTTGGCGGCATCGCCACGAAGCCGTGGCGCGCCATCGCTGTCGAGGATGCCTTGCGTGGCCGCCGCCTGGATGAAGGCACGGTTCGCGAGGCAAGCGTCGCTTCAGTCGATGACGCGAAGTCCAATGGCGGCAACGCCTACAAGATCAATCTTGCGCCCCGCGTCGTCGCCCGGGCGATCCTCAAGGCTGGAGGCATCCAATGACCGTCATCGAACCTCGGGCGAAGCATGGCGATGCCTCGGACGGGTCCCCGTCCCGTGGTCCGCTTGGTCGTGAGATCGTCCGTACGGACGGGCCTCTCAAGGTTCAAGGCGCTGCGACCTACGCCCTGGAGCATCGACTGGAGAGCCTTCTTCATTGCGTGATCGTCCAGTCCACGGTTGGGGCAGGGCGGGTTGTGGCGATCGACCGAAGCGCCGCGGAGGCAAGTCCGGGTGTGCACCTCGTGCTCGATGCGGGCAACAGCCTGAAGCTCCGGTCGCAACCGGACTTCTTCGGCAACAAGCCGGAAGGCGACGATTACACCCCATTTGCGACCGAGATCCGCCACAACGGCGAGATTGTTGCGGCCGTTGTGGCGGACACGCTGGAGCAGGCTCAGACGGCGGCGCAGCTCGTGCGCGTCGAGGTCGAGCCCGATTCTGTCATTGCAACATATGATGATCCTCGAGCCGGTCACGGCAACCCGGTTCCCCTCGACAAGGACTGGGGTGACCCGGATGATGCGCTCGCAGAAGCGCCCGTGGTGATCGAGGCGACATACGAGACGCCGCGGGAATACAATGTTCCGATCGAGCCGCATGGTTTGATTGCCCATTGGGAGGCCGATGACCGCCTCACCATCTACGAGCCGAGCCAGTGGGTCGACGGGATGGCCAACCACTACGCGACATGGTTTGACCTGCCGTTCGAGAATGTGCGCGTCGTCTCGCCGTTCGTCGGCGGCGGGTTCGGCTCCAAGGGCCAGGCGCTGCCGTATTCGGCCGCGGCCGCCATTGCGGCCCGGATGCTGCGCCGACCGGTGAAGCTCGCCGTATCGCGGCCGCAGACCTTCACCGCCTATGGCGGCCGGCCGGCCACCCGACAGACGCTGAAGCTCGGCGCCACAAAGGATGGCAGACTCGTCGCGATTGACCACGACGGTGCGAACGAAACCGCCGCAAACGCGACGTTCATCGAGACGCTGGGTGTCGTCACGTCGATGATGTATGCCGTTCCGAACTTCCGCTCGCGCCAGCGCATCGTGCCGGTGAATACGGTGACCCCGGGCGCCTTTCGCGCACCGGGCAAGAACCCGAGCGCCTTCGCGCTCGAATGCGCGATGGACGAATTGGCCATCGAACTCGGTCTCGACCCTGTGGAACTGCGTCTGCGCAATGAGCCGGACTTCGATCCCGAAACCGGCAAGCCATGGTCGTCGCGACGCCTTCGGGAGGCCTATGCAGCGGGAGGGGAGGCGTTCGGCTGGGCGCAGCGCAATCCCGTGCCGCGGTCCATGCGGGAGGGCCGACAGCTGATCGGCTGGGGCATGGCCTGCGGGACGCATCCGGTCTATTCGAGTCCCGGAGAGGCGATGGTGAGAATCCTTGCCGATGGCTCCGTCGAGGTGCTGTCGAGTGCCATCGACATGGGAACGGGCACGTACACGATCCTCGCACAGACGGCCGCCGATGCGCTTGGCGTCCCCGTCGAACAGGTGACGACGAAGCTCGGAGATTCGCGTCTGCCCCGCGCACCGGTCGCCGGCGGATCTCAGCTTGCCAACCTGATGACCGCAGCCGTCCACACGACCGCGCTTGCCGCGCGCGAGGAGCTGATTGCACTCGGCCTCACGGACCCCAACTCGCCCCTGCGTGATCGGGCCAACACTCTCATCATCGAAGGCGGGAGGATCGCGCCGCCGAGCGGCGACGGGATCAGCATTGCCGAATTGATGGCAGCGACGGGGCGGGATGTCCTTGAGGTGACGCGCGACACGTTGCCGAGGCAGGAGCGGTCAAGCACCGAGCGGCTGAAGTTCTTCACCACCATGGCCGGAATGGAGAGGGGGACAAGCATCCCGAAATCCCGTCACTCGTTCTGCGCCCACTTCGTTGAGGTGAGGGTGGACGAGGATTTCGGTACGATCCGCGTGTCGCGCGTTGTCTCCGCGCTCGATGCCGGGCGGCTTTACAATCCGAAGCTTGCCGACAGCCAGTTCAAGGGCGGAATCGTGATGGGAATCGGCATGGCGCTCCTCGAGGAAGGCATCACCGATCCGCGCAACGGACGCATCCTGAGCGCAAACCTTGCCGATTACCGGATCGCGACGAATGCCGACATCCCGCACATCGAAACCATCTCTGTCGGAGTGCCCGATTTCGACGCGACACCCCTGGGTGGAAAGGCTGTCGGCGAGCTTGCGATTGTCGGTGTGGCGCCAGCGATCGCCAATGCCGTGTTCCACGCAACCGGCAAGCGCATCCGGCGTCTTCCGATCACGCTGGAGAACCTGATGTGAGGCAATCTTTCATCGGGCTCGATCGATAGGATCGGACAACGGGTGAACGCGCGCCTGCGTTTTACGGCCTCGGCCAACTGGATGCGTTTGAACCCTTGGAAGGTCCATCCTGCGAAGCCTCACTACGCAGCAATATTGTATCGCGCGTGAATACGACACTGCTTCTTGCAGGGAACGGACCTGCGGCCGATCAAGGTCGCTGGAATAAGCAGTGCCGGGTTCTAAGATTTCATTCCCGTAGGAGGGAATGGGTTAAACGACTATCATCGCATGAACCCATGGGGTTCAGCTGTGTACCAATCCGGGGACGGCGCTACTGTCTTCGACATCAAGATCGACGCCGCCGAGGCGGCGAGCGGTCGTGCTGACACCGCTCCCTCGATCCTCTTTCCTGACAAGGATCTTCTTTTCTCCGCCGACTTCAGAAGATCCGGAGCCGATCTCCTGCTTGTAGGGCATGACGAAACCGCTGTCATTTTGGACTACTTCCGGGGCGAGCGACGCCTGGGTATCACGACCCCTGAAGGGGCGAGCCTTACAGGTGATACCGTCGAGGTGCTGGCGGGTCCCGATCCTTCGGGTCGATACGCGCAGGTGGGCAATGCGACACCGATTCAAGCTTCGATCGGTCGTGTCGAGAGAGTGTCCGGCTCCGCGACCGTACTGCGGAACGGCGTTCCAGTTGAATTGCATCTCGGCGATATGGTCGTCAAAGGCGACGTGCTGCAGACGGGAGCGGATTCGTCACTGACGATCAAATTCAACGACGGAACAGTCTTCAGCCTGTCTGCCAGTGCCCGCATGGTGGTGAACGATATGGTGTACGCCGCAGATTCGAATGCGAACTCGGCGCTGCTCACCCTCGTCCAAGGCGTCATCGGCTTCGTCGCGGGACGGATTGCCAAATCCGGTGATCTCAAGGTCGATACTCCGGTCGCCACCATGGCAATCCGGGGCACGGCCGTCCATACCGAAATCGCAGCATTCAGCGGAACCACGAAGTTCTCGCTTCTGACCGAGCCTGATGGAAGGGTGGGTTCGTTCGTTCTCCTGGACAAGCATAACGCGTCCCGCGTGCTCGCGTCATTGTCGGATGCTGGCACTGCGACGCTTTTGACTCCGGTCCCCGGCTCGGATCCGAGCATTACACAGATCTCGAAAACGGCTGACGACATCCGCAGCGAGAACGCTTTCGCACGAGACATATTTCAGTTCTATTCCACGGAGCTTCACCAGCCCAGAGGCAGCAGCGATTTCGACGATGTTCCGATCATTCCCGTGAATCTGCCTCAGAAGATCGAGCTCCCCGACCCTTCGCAATTCGCCATCCTGCCGGTTGTCCACCAGCGCGTCATTGCGCACGAGACCGCTCCTCCATCCTTCGCCATTGTTCCCGTGCCGATCCACGGGACGGCTATCGAGGACGGTCCGCTGGCACAGTTCAGTGCCTACAAGGGCGCGGTAATGTCGGCCGGAGCCGCTTTGCCCCTGGTGGCCGTACCGGCCCATTTGCCTCCCGGCGTGCAATATCTCGACGCAACACGCAGCTTCTCTCTGGATCCATCCCATCCGGCCTATCAACACCTGGGTCAGGGAGAGACAGAAACCGTCAGGGTTGACTACAACCTGCTGACCGATGGCGGTGCCCATGTTCCAGTGACGATATCGTGGACCGTTACTGGCCGAAACGACGCCCCCGCCGCAGTGAGCGACCGCATCGAAGGCGTGGACGAGGCTGGAGGCAGAGTCTTGGCGGTCCGCTCGAACGACCATGATGTCGACCGCGATCCACTCGACATCATCCGTTGGACAAGTCCACTTGAAGGTTCCGTCTTCCGCAATTCAGCCGGAGATCTGGTGTTCGATCCAGGCGGCGACTTCCTCGCTCTTAGTGCAGGCGAGACCGCGACTTTGTCCTTCGCCTACACGGTCTCCGATGGCAAGGGAGGAACCGATACGGCAGACATCACCTTGCAAGTCCGTGGCACCGGAACGTTCACGTCTCCTCATCAGACAGCGTCGGCCAGCGGCATCCTAGACTACAACGATCAGCCGGTCTCTCTTTCCATCGAGGCGCCATCCGCCACCACGGCTGCAAGTGCAGATCTCAGCCTAGCCGTCAATCTCGGAAAATTTCTGCAGCCGCAGATGAATATTCTTTATCTCGTCGATGTCTCGGGCAGCACGTCGGAACAGTTCAAGGGGGCGCCGGTCGGCGATCCCAACGGTGACGGACATGCCAATACCATCCTGGACGCGGAGATCGCCAGCCTCATCACGTTGACGGATCGCGTGAGAGGGATCGGATTCTCGCCTGCCGACCTCACGGTCACGATCATCCCGTTCAACGACCGTGCCGATCCTGCCGAGCCTGTGGGTGACAGCAATGTGAATGCCGAAACCTTCGGCCTCGGGCAGGGGGGAGAGGAGACGATCGCGAACTACCTGAGGGGGCTCAATTCCGGCGGGTTGACGGATTTCGCCAATGCCTTGCGAGCAGCCAACGATCGTCTGCAGATCTTGGATCAGGGGAAAGAGAAAAATTTTCTGTATTTTCTTTCAGACGGCAAGGGACAGGGCGCGATCGATGCCGAACTGGCGACGTTGAAAAATGTTTACGGCACGAAAATCACCGCTCTCGGTGTCGGTGAGGGCGCGGATCTTTCACAGCTGAATGAAATCGACAATACCGGCAAGGCATCGCTGCTGACGTTCCCAGACCAGATCGATATCTCGGTTCTCGGAACTCCAGCTCGGAGTGGCACCGTCGCCGATGTCGATCTCTTTGTGAACGGCACGGAAATCGCCGGTATCGGTCCGGAAGATCTTGTCTCTACACCGACCGGGTTTGCCCTGGATGCTTCGGTTGGAGAGTTGAGGCGGCTCGTGGGAGAAGGGAATTCGGTCTCGGCCATTGTCAAGTTTGCGAGCGGGGAGGTCTTGGCAACGGAGTTGACGATTGCAGGCGCCTTACCCCGCTCTACGGACCATATCCTGTGAGGCGACCGTGCATCTGTCGACACGCCTCTGCAATCCCTTCCTTGGCGGCATGCCCCGATGGAAGATGCAATGTGATCGTGAGATCCGAGGTACGAAGATCGTTGCAGCATGGGCCCACGACCCGACGGAACGGCAGTTGTGCCCGTCCTCCTGAATAGGATACGCCGCTTAGGGGCCGGACGGATTGTTGGCCTTTTGCTCCTGGTCGGTTTGCTGGCCGTACGGATCTGGGATCCTGGACCCATCGAAGCTCTTCGGCAGAGGTCGTTCGACATCTACCAGCTGATACAACCACGTGCTGTACGCCAGGACCTCGTTACCATCGTCGATATTGACGAGTCGAGCCTACGCGTTCTGGGACAGTGGCCTTGGCCGCGCACTATCATGGCCGAAATGCTCTCGAAGATCGTCGAGGGAGGCGGCACGGTCATTGGCTTCGACGTCCTTTTTTCTGAACCGGACCGAAGTTCGCCAGAGGTTGTGGCTGAGACATTTCACGGGCTGGATGATGCAACACGGGAGAAGCTTCGGCGCCTGCCCAGCAATGATGCCGTCTTCGCCGACGCCATTCGGCTATCGAAGGTGGTCCTTGGGCAGTCGGGGTACCTTGTCTCGGGAGCAGCGCCAATTGCGCGGCCGGCAATTCAGAAGGGTGTCGCGATCCTCGGTGCGGACCCGCGCCCATTCCTTGTCGACTTTCCTCATCTCCTGCACAATCTCCCCATCCTTGATCTGGCCGCTCAGGGGCAGGGCATCTTCTCGATCATTCCTGAACAGGACGGCATCGTCCGCCGTGTCCCGGTCGTGGCGGTCGCAGATGGCATCGTCGTTCCGTCGCTTTCTCTCGAAATGCTGCGGGTCGCCACCGGATCGGGAGCCATTCTGATCACGACAGATGCCAGCGGCGTCCGGAGCGTGGGTGTCGGCGATTTCAAAATCCCGACGGACGGGAAGGGCCGCGTTTGGATCCACTTCTCGTCCATCAAGCCGAGCCGATATGTTTCCGCCATCGATCTTCTGAAGGGTAGGGTGCCGGCTGACCGCATCGCAGGTAAGATGGCGTTGATCGGAACCTCGGCCGCCGGGCTTCTCGATCTCAAGGTCACTCCAGTCCATCCGGCGTTGCCAGGGGTCGAGCTGCACGCCCAGCTCCTGGAGAGCGCCCTCATGGGAGAGACCCTGAGCAGGCCGACCTACACGGCCTCCGTCGAGATCGTGCTTGCGATGCTTCTGAGCCTGATCCTCATCATACTTGCGCCCAGGATGAATGCCGGTACCCTTTTCGTGCTCGGGGGCGCCACTGCCGCCGTGACTCTAGGTGTGTCCTGGTACTGCTTCTCGTCTCTTGGCGTCCTGATCGACTACACCTTCCCTCTGATCTCAAGCCTTCTGGTTTACGCCTTCCTGGTCTGCACAAACTACGTGACTGTTTCCGCGGACCGCCACCGGATCAGATCGGCGTTCAGCCAGTATCTCTCCCCCGATCTGGTCGAACAACTGGCGCAATCGCCCGAGAAGCTGACCCTTGGCGGAGAGCAGCGCGTGCTGACTGTGCTCTTCTCGGACATTCGCGGTTTCACGGCTATTTCCGAGTTGTACAAGGACGATCCAAAGGGTTTGACGAGCCTGATCAATCGGCTTTTTACCCCGCTCACCAAGGATATCATGGGCCGTCACGGGACGATCGATAAATACATGGGTGATGCCGTCATGGCGTTCTGGAACGCCCCGCTCGCCGATCCCATTCACGAGGCGAATGCGTGTGAGGCTGCCTGCGCAATGCTGGAGAGTCTCAAAGCGCTGAACGAACAGCGTCAGCGGGAGGCCGGCGACACTCAGCCGGTTCCCCCACTCAGGATCGGCATCGGCTTGAATACCGGCCTCTGCGCCGTCGGCAATTTCGGCTCAGACCTGCATTTCAACTATTCGGCCTTGGGGGACACAGTCAATCTGGCGTCGCGCCTCGAGGGCATGACAAAGCAATATGGTGTCCCCATCATCATCGGCGAAAGCACCGCGCAGGCCGTCATAACCCGGTTCGCCGTTCTTGAGGTCGACCATCTTCAGGTCAGGGGAAAGCGTGAGCTGCAGAGGATCTTCACTATCCTGGGACGCTCCGATGTGGCGACCAGCCGTGACTTCGTGGAACTGAACGAACGGAACGGTATCATGCTGGACGCGTACCGCCGCGGCGAGTGGCTTCAGGCGCTTGAGATGATCCTTGTTTGTCGGGAGCTGGGAAAGAAGTTCGGGCTCGATGCCTACTACGAACTTTATATCCAGCGGATCCGCTACATTATCGAGAGTCCTGCATCCAGCTAACGAGGCTGCGACTTCGGTCAATTGAGACGATCGGGATCTTTTGTCGTCGGAATTCAAGCTGTCATAGG
This sequence comes from Microvirga sp. 2MCAF35, assembly GCF_052115545.1. NCBI lineage: Bacteria > Pseudomonadati > Pseudomonadota > Alphaproteobacteria > Hyphomicrobiales > Methylobacteriaceae > Microvirga > Microvirga sp. 2MCAF35. Next base: position 18,251 of record NZ_JBFRGW010000040.1, on the reverse strand, counting down.
CCTTGAACTGGTCGCAGCGAGTGAAATGGATGCTGTGATGGATCAGAAAAACCGGTTCACGAAAGTCAGGCGCCTCATCAGATCGCCTGTGGCCTTGGTCGTGCGGGCGTATACCAGATACACTACGCCGACTTCTCCCGCCTCGGCAACTGATAGGATCCGACACCCTTCATTTGGGGTCGCCGAGCGCAATCCTGATCTGCTGCTCCTCCAGGTCGAGCTCAGCCACGAGCGCCCTTATGGCATCCGAGCGGAGTTCATCCTTGTGACCGGCCAGGAGCTTGGCTCGCGCCGCCTCGATGGCCGTCAGCCGCAGGTGAAGCTGAGCCTCCATTCGCTGCGCCCCTGTCTCGGCATCGGTTCGGATTTGGTCATCCTGTTTGGCCCGTCGTCCCAGATCGCGAAGCAGGTCCCCGGCGACCGCGGCTTGCTCCGGATCCCCTTTGTCGATCTTCTGCCGGACGGCCGACATGGCAGCGACAGTCGCCTCGCTGCGGGCGTTGATCGCATCCGCAGTGACAGCTGGGTTGAGCAACTCAGCCTCTGGCTCGTCCAAGCCGAGGCGGCGGAGGAGGAATCCAAGGGTTGTCCCTTGCAGTACCAGCGTGGCGAGAATGGCGCAGAACGCCAGGAACACGATGATGTTCCGGCTCGGGAACCCGGCCGGTAGGGCGAGCGCTGCCGCCAGACTGACCACGCCCCGCATCCCAGACCATGCGAGAATCGTCAGGTGGCTCCCGGACGGCATGGGATCGCGCTCGCGCAAACGACGCGACAGGGCTCGCGGCAGCCACAGGGCCGGGAACACCCATGCGAACCGGCTGAGGATCAGGGCCGCTGATACTGCGGCTCCCAAGCCGGCAAGATGCCAAGTATTGTAGTGTTCCAGACGCTCCAGGATGCCGCGCAATTGTAAACCAATGAGCACGAACACGAGCGCAGTCAGAACGAATTCGACGAACTGCCACACGGAATGCATTTCCAGCCGGGTGCGAGCGCTGAAAGCCGCATGCTGCTGCTGGCTGAGGATCAGACCGCAGGCGACGGCCGCGAGCACGCCGGAGACATGCACCTGCTCCGCCGCCAGGTAGGCCGCGAAGCCCGCAAGGAACGACACGAGAATATCGAGAAGCGTGTCCTCCAGATGGCTGAAGATCCACATGGCAGCCCGACCAACGAGATAGCCCAGCAAGCACCCACCGGCCGAAGAGATCAGGAACGACAGGGATGCCTCACCCAGCGACACTTCGCCAGCCAGGGTCGCCGCCACGGCAAAGCGATACAGGATCAGCGAGGAGGCGTCGTTGAGCAGGCTCTCGCCTTCGAGCACCACCACGAGCCGTTTGGGAATGCGGAAATTCTTCAGAACCGAGTTCGCGGCCACCGCATCGGGGGCCGCGACGATGGCACCCAATGCGACGGCAGCAGCCCACGGAAGCTCCGGAACGAGGAGCTTCGCGGTTGCAGCCACCGCGAGGGCCGTGAACAGCACAGCCCCAAGCGCGAGGAGCAGGATGGGACGTAAGTTGAACTGGAATGCCGGCCAGTCGGTCCGATAGGCGCTCGCCTGAAGGAGAGGTGGCAGGAACAGCACGAGGGCGAGCTGAGGATCGAGCTCGATGGTGGGGAGGCCAGGAACGAGGGCCAGAGCCATCCCGCCGCCGACGAGAATGACGGCAGGCGGCAGGTCGAGGCGGCGGGCAATCAGAGCGAGCGCCACGCAAGCGGCGAGAAGACCAAGCAGGACCTCAAACAATTCCATGTAGCGCCGAATGCTCCGGTGATGCTGTTGGCATCAACGCCGGAGCCGACGCTTTGGTACGCGCCGTCATCGCAGCTCGGCGCCCAACCTTTCTATTTCCGAGGTGGTCCGGGTTCGAAGTTCTCCTCATTCTTATGCAGAAGTCGACTCACCTACGATTTCTCTGGTAACGGCCTCGTCAAGAGATCCTTCAAATAGTTATTTAATTACATGAATCGGGCGGCAGAACGACTGGTTGCCGGACGAATAGAGACCAAAGGTTTCGAGGGGTAGGGATCGTTTCAGAGCCTAGACCAGTCTGCGCCATCTTGTTCTGAGGCCAAATGCTGGTCGATGCCCTCGGACATGCGTCGATCCACGGCGTTGAGCAAAGCTTCTCTTTCCACTGACATGCAGATGTGATCTTCTGTCCCGATAAGAGACGCGAAAAGCGCATTTTGGGAGGATATCGGGCGTGGACAGTTCCGTCTCGGCCGCGATCGACATCGATCATCTTCAGGTCAGCTATGGCAGCCAGCGGGTGCTCCAAGGAGTCAGCCTTTCGGTGGCTCCCGGCGAGTTCATCGCCATCCTGGGCTCGTCAGGGTGTGGCAAAACCACATTGCTGCGCACCATCGCGGGCTTTCAGAAGGCCTCGGAGGGCGCCATCCGGCTGTTCGGACGCGACGTGGTGAACACGCCGCCCGAGAAGCGAGGCATGGCCATGATGTTCCAATCCTATGCGCTCTGGCCGCACATGACCGTTCTCGGCAATGTGGGCTATGGCCTTCGCCTGCGCGGTGTGCCGAAGGACGAGATCCGCAGGCGGGTCGACGCCGTGCTGAAGATGCTCAACTTGTCCGGGCTCGCAGAGCGGAAGGTGACCCAGCTGTCCGGCGGTCAGCGCCAGCGCGTAGCCCTAGGCCGGGCCCTGGCCATCGAGCCGGAGATCCTGCTGCTCGACGAGCCCTTGTCCAATCTCGACGCCAAGGTGCGCATCCAATTGCGCTCGGAGATCAAGGCGCTGCAGAACCGTCTCGGCTTCACGGCCATCCATGTCACACATGACCGTGAGGAAGCCATGACCATGGCGGACCGAATCGTGGTGATGGATGCCGGCCGCATTGCGCAGGTCGGGACGCCGAAGGATGTCTACGATCACCCCAACTCACCTTTCGTGGCGAGCTTCATGGGGGCCGAGAACACGCTCAGTCTCGACGTACGGCCCTCGGGCTCGGGTGTGGAAGTCCGCGCCCACGATTCCATCATGGCCTCTTATGGCGGCGACGTGCCGGTCGGATCCGTCACCGCCTATTTCCGTGATGACGTCGCTTCGCTCGACGATCCGCAGGCGCGGGTCGACGGGTCGATCATCCTTCCGGGAAAAATCGCGCAGAGAACGTATCCGGGAGGACATTACAGGTACGTGGTGGCCATCGGCGACCGTCATTTTACCGTGACGGACGAACGCTACCACGAGGTCGATCGCCAGGTGGGCCTGCGCCTGCCGCTGGCATCGCTGCACCTGTTTCCAAATGCCCCATCGACGGGAGGAACCCATGCATAAGCGCTTACTGGCTGCGGGAATCGCAGCCCTTTTCCTAACGGGCACGGCAAGTGCCCAGACGCTCAACGTCGCCACCGCCGGCGACCAGAACATGGTCGACTACATCAAGGACTATCTCGGTCCGCTCTTCGAGAAGAGCCATCCGGGCGTAAAGGTCGTGGCCGTCGGTACGGGACCGGGCGACGGCGGCTCGCAGAAGATCTACGAGAAGCTCGACGCGCAGAAGAAGGCCGGAACGGCGAATTCGGATTTCGACGTGGTGGTCGTTCACCAGAAGGCTGCCGGCACGATGGTGACGGAAGGTCTGCTGGAAAAATACCGCGAGAAGATCCCGACCGGCAATCTGGTGACCCGCGATACGGCCACGAACTCCCTCGGAGCGGATGTGTCCGGCTATGTGATGCCGATGTTCCACTCGCAGACGGCGATTGCCTACAATCCGGACCTCGTGGCGAACCCGCCGAACAGCTATCCCGAGCTGCGCGACTGGGTGAAGAAGAACCCGAAGCAGTTCGGCTATAACGGCATCAAGGGCGGCATGTCCGGCGTCGCCTTCGTGACCGGCTGGGTCTCGGCCTTCGGCGGGGATGCGGCGAAACTCGAAAAGGGACCCTACGATCCCGCCACCAAGGGCGCCTGGGACAAGGCGATGGCTGACCTGAAGGAGTTCAACGGCAACGTCGTCATCACGCCCGGCAACGCCGGCACGCTCGACATGCTCAACCGCGGCGAAATCGCCATGGGTCCGGTCTGGGTCGACATGTTCTATTCCTGGAAGGCCGACGGGAAGCTGCCGCCGAACATGCGACTGAAGCTCGTGTCCCCGGGCATGCCGGGCCAGCCGATGTACTATGCGATCCCGGCCAAGGCCGGCCAGGAGAAGCTCGCAGCCGACTTCATCGCCTTGGCCACGAGCCCGGATGTGCAGGCCGAGGGCATCGTGAAGCGCTTCAACTGGTATCCGGGCATCGATGCCAAGAACCTGGAAGGCAAGCTTGATCAAGCCGCCTGGAACCAGCTCTTCTCCGATATCCCACCGGATACGCTGGCCGCCAACGGGAAGTCTTTCCCGATCGGTCCCTATTTCAACGACATTCTCGAAACCTACGAGAAGAAGGTCGCGAACTAGACCGTGGCTTTCCTGCGGGCGGCTTCCTCGGCCGCCCGCGCCTTTTTGTCTTGATGAGACCGGTACGCGTTTCCTATGGCACGACCTTCGCTCTTCGGCCTTCTTCTCATCGCGCCGGCGCTCGCCATGATCGGCGCCCTGTTCCTGTATCCGCTCGGCTTCTCGCTGGCTGCGGCCTTCACGGATCCGTCCGGCAGCCTGTCGCTCATGCATTTCCAGAAAGCCTACGAGCTTTACTCCACCGACATTCTGTTCACGCTCTTCATCGTGGTCGTCTCGACGATTCTGACGGGCCTGTTCTCGATCGCTATCGCGGGCATCCTAACGCTGAGCGAAACGCCGTGGCTCATCGCTGTCCTGCGCAGCCTCTATCGCTGGCCGCTCTTCATTCCCTTCATCGTCGCGGCCCAGTGCATGCGAACCTTTCTGGCCAAGAACGGCCTCATGAACAACTCCTTCGTGGCACTCGGCCTGATGGAACCGATCCAGGCCACGAGCTATCTCGACTGGCGCGGCATCATCATCACCTTCGTCTGGAAGCAGGTGCCATTCGTGACCCTCATGCTGGCGGGCGCCATGGCGTCCATCGACCGCGCCACGATCGAGGCGGGCCGCAATCTGGGCGCGTCCCGCCTGCGCGTCCTGATCGAACTCGTTCTGCCGCAGGTGGCGCAGACGCTTCTCGTCGGCCTAGTTCTGTCCTTCGTCACCATGCTGTCCGTATTGTCGGTGCCGATGATGGTCGCCGGATCGCAGCCCACCATGCTGACGGTGGACATGGCGTTCCGCATCAACTCCTACGGCGACTACGCCACCGCCAATGCGCTTGGCGTCGTATCTTATCTCATCGCCGGAACGGTGGCGTGGATCTACCTTCGTCACAGCATCAGGCGCGAGGTGCAGGCATGACCAGTCAGCCTCCTCTGTCATCCACGGGCGCGGCGCCGCTGCCCCTGTCCAGGTCTGCGCCGCTTGCTCTGGACCGGCGGGCCTCCTCGGCAACGGGCCAGCGGGTCTGGACCCTCGGTTCGGGCCTTCTGAAGGTCGCTGGCCTTGCGGTCTTCGCGTTCCTGCTCTTCGGACCCTTGGCCAACCTGGCGCTGTGGTCGGTCGCGGAGCGATGGTATGCGCCATTCAAGCTGCCCGTCTCTTACGGCCTACGGTATTGGGAAGTCGTCTTTCGCCCGACGGGAGATGCCATGGCGTCGCTGATGACGAGCATCGGTATCGCCTGCCTGACCGTTCTGGTGGCACTCACCGTCTCGGTTCCGGCAGGCTATGCCCTGGCACGGCTCAAGCTTCCCTGGCGCACGGCCTTGATGATCCTGTTCCTGCTGCCGCAGGCCTTTCCGTCCGTGGCGATCTACATCAACGTGGCGCGGGTCTTCTACAGCCTTGGGCTCACCGGGACGATCCCCGGTGTCGTGCTCGTCCATGCCGCTCATGGCCTCGTCTACTCGGTCTGGATCGCCGCTGCGGCCTTCGCGGCTGTCGATCGGGACCTGGAACTCGCCGCCCGCAACATCGGCGCGTCGCCTCTGCGAACATTTTTCACCATCACGCTGCCGCTGGCAGCACCGGGCATCATGGCGAGCGCCATCTTCGTGTTCCTGGAATCCCTCGACGAGTTCACCGGCACGTTCTTCGTCGGCGTGCCTCAGGTCACGACCTTGCCGCTTCTGCTCTACAACGCGAGCATGGGCGGCAATTACCAGATCGCCTCGATCACGGCCCTTATCCTGCTCGTGCCATCCGTCCTATTCATGATCGTCATCGAGCGCTTCCTGAAAGCCGATGTGTTGAGCAAGGTCGGCCAATAGGACATCGCGGACCACATGCTTAGAATCCTGACCTGGAACATCCAATGGGGCCTCGGCATCGACGGAGCCGTCGATCTCGATCGGTTGATCAACGAGGCTCGCGCGATTGCGGATTTCGATATGCTCTGCCTTCAGGAGGTCTCAGACAATTTCCCCGATCTGAAGGGCAATGACGGTGGAAATCAGTTCGCCGAGATCGCGCGTCTTCTGCCGGGCTTCACGGCCGTCGAGGGCGTCGCCCTCGATGCCCCGGGCGGGGGCAGAGGACGACGTCGCTTCGGCAACATGATCGTCTCCCGGCTACCGGTCGCGCAGGTGCTGCGTTACACGTTGCCGTGGGAGGCGGCTGCCACCCGCAACATGCCGCGCCTCCTCCTGGACGTGGTGGTGGAGACGTCCTCCGGCCCGCTTCGCGTGATGACCACGCATCTGGAATACTCCTCCGACACGCTGCGCCGCGCACAGGTGGAAGGCATTCGCGAGGCGCACCGCACGGCCACCGAGCGTCACCTGATGCCGCGAGAGAACGGCCCCGGCACTTACGCACTCTATCCGACATCCCCTTCGGCCGTGCTGACGGGAGATTTCAACATGCGGCCGGACGACCCCGTCAAGCAGAGGATCTCGGAGCCTTTCTCCACTAATGTTCCAGATCTCGTGGATGCCTGGCAGGCTGTTCACGGATCGAAGGCTCATCCTCCATCCTTCTGCCTCTTCGATCAATCCAACGGATCGCCCCATTGCTGCGATTTCATTTTCGTGACGGAAGATCTCGCTCCCAAGATCCGTACGATCAGCTACGATCAGGAGAGCCAAGCCTCCGACCACCAGCCCGTGCTCATCGAGATCGACATATAAGCGAAGGGGCAGTTGTAGGCTCCATGCCGACAGTCTGGTGAACGGTGCGATGAGGAATATCGGCCAAGCAGGGCATCAACTTCATCGAAAACAGGTTCTGCATCATCCTCATCGCACGGGGCAGCGTCCTGGGCTCATGGCCTGTGTCTCCGGAACCTCGAGAAGATGATGCTGGGAAGAAGATGACCGGCTGAACTCTGCTTAACGTATCCATAGAGCTCTAACTTGCTCGACTGCTGCGGATGTCAGGGTTTCTTCGCATCAGAAACACCAGGGGTATGATGGCGATGGCGGCATACATCATCAGCAGGAAGTTATTTGCGTAGGCGATGCTGGAGGCCTGGAACTGCACCATAGTGTCCAGGCTGGCGCGACCGGCGGGCGTCTGCAGATTGAGCAGGGGGCCGTATTCGCGGATGCCGGGGCTGAACGGGGTGAGGTTCGATACCAGATCGGCATGCATCGTCGTCATATTTCGGGTGAGCAGGAATGTGGTGAAACTGATGCCGATGCTCGAGCCGATATTGCGGGTCAGGCTGAAGAACGCCGTGCCCTGCGTACGAAAGGCGGGTTCGAGAGTTGCGAAGGTGAGTGTGCTCAACGGCACGAACACGAGTCCCAGACCGAAGCCCTGAATGATCCCTGTGCGGATGATGGCAACCTGCGACACGTCCGGGGTGAACCTGGACATTTCATGAAGCGCAGTCGCGGTGAGGATCAATCCGCAGATGATAAGCCATCGCGCATCGACATAACGGATAAGCTGTCCTACGAGCACCATGGAGACCATGGTGCCCATCCCCCGCGGGGCCAGCACGAGTCCTGCGGTCTGGACGGGATAGTTCACGAGCCGCTCAAGATAGGGCGTCAGCAGCGCGAGGGTCGCGAGCAGGATCGCGCCGATGCAGAAGATCAGGATCTGGCCGACGACGAAGTTCCGGTCCTGAAACATGCGCGGCTCAAGAAACGGCTGTCGCGCGGTGGTGAGGTGCACGACGAACATGTAGGCCGCAAGCCCGGCGAGCGTCGCCTCGATCCAGATTTCAGTCGACTCGAACCAATCAAGCTGCTCGCCCCGATCAAGGAACATCTGCAGCGATCCGATGGCCAGGCTCAGAAGTGCGAAGCCGAAGGCGTCGAAGGACTGCGTTTCGGTGCGCGGCGGCTCGGGCAGGAAGAAGTAAAGACCTGCTATTGCCAGCAGCCCGACGGGTAGGTTCACGTAGAAGGTCCAGCGCCAGTTGTAGGCTTCGGTCAGCCAGCCGCCGAGGGATGGGCCGATGATCGGCCCCAGCATGACGCCGAGACCGAAGATTGCCATGGCCTGGCCCCGGCGCTCGATAGGATAGGTATCGAGCAGAACCGCCTGTGCCAACGGCACCATGGGGGCGCCGAAGATCCCCTGCAGCAACCGGAAGAGGATCATCTGATCGAGCGACTGCGCGGCACCGCAGAGGAGAGATGCAGAGACGAACCCCGCCACCGAGAGCAGAAACAGCCGCCGGCGTCCCAGGCGGTTTTCGAGAAAGCCCGTAGCGGGCGTCATGATCGCCGCAGCCACGATGTAGGAGGTCAGCACCCAGTTGATCTGATCCTGCGTGGCGGCCAAGCTGCCCTGCATGTACGGCAGGGCGACATTCGCGATGGTGGTGTCGAGTGCCTGCATCAGTGCGGCAAGCATCACGCAGGCTGTAATGGCAACTCTGTTGCCTCGTCCAAATCCCACGTCTGTCGGCGAGGGAGCTGCCGTGGTCGCCATGGCGGCTTCCCTACAGGCTCTCGCGCAGGTCGCGCCACAACTGGGAGAGCGAGCGCTCCTGGCCGGTGTCGATGGACACGGTGGCGCTCATGCCCGCGCGCAGCTGTGGTCCGCCGCCAGGCTGCTGCACGCTGATCTGAACGGGGATGCGCTGGACCACCTTCACCCAGTTGCCACTTGCGTTCTGGGCGGGGAGAAGTGCGAAAGTCGCTCCGCTCGCGGGATTTATGCTCTGTACTTGCCCCTGGAACCTGACATTGGGATAGGCATCCACTTCGATGCCGACCGGATTGCCGACACGTACATCCGTCAGGTCCGTCTCCTTGATGTTGGCTTCGACCCAGATGGAGGTGCTGGATACCATGCTGATCGCTTGCTGCCCTGCGGTAAGGAACATCCCCGGCTGAATGGCATCCACGTTGGTGGCAATTCCGGTGAAAGGGGCACGCACCTCAGCCAGGCGCAGGTTGCGCTCGGCGGTATCGACGTTCGCCTGGGCCTGCCGATACTGGGGTCTTTGTTCCAGAGGCATGTCTCCGTCACCACCAAGCTGCGCGAGGATCGTTGCGGCTTCTTCCCGTGCCGTCGTCAACGCTGCCTGAGCGACGGAGAGATTGCGCTGCGCCTCGTCGAGCTGTGCCTGTGAGGATACGCCCCGTCGCACGAGATCGTTCATGCGGTCGAACTCCGCTTGGGCGAAATCCAGGTTTGCCTGCGCTTGCTTAACCTGAGCCTGCCGGCTGCGGTAGGTCTCGACCATTCCCGCCAGCTGGTCCCGCGTCACGCCAAGTTGTGCCTGCGCGCCCGCGAGCGCGATACGATAGGGCTCCTGGTCGATGGTAAAGAGCACATCTCCCTCGCTGACCTGCTGGTTGTCCCGCACCAGGACCTGGGCCACCGCTCCCGTGACCTGTGGTGAGATGGATACCGTGGCCGCTTGAACGTACGCATTCTCCTCCGACACATACCGCCCGCCTGACAGATAGAATGCGAGCGCTGCCGCGGCGACCACCAAAGGCCCGAGAATGAGTAAAGTCCGGCGCAGCCAGGGCCGGCGCGTGTCGGTTGCCTCGGTCGGACCGCCTTCTGGCGCCACGGTCGGCTCGGCTTGGGACTGCGGTGGCGGGGCGTTGTCAGGCGAGCGCCGGGCATAGGAAGTAGTCTGCGCATCGTTCATCAGGCGTCACCTCGAACTCTCCGCAACATGGCATGCCCTCACCGTGAGAGACGGGAATAGGTCGTCCGGCATCGGAATGTTCCATCAGGATATGACGGCGCCTTTCCGTCCCGGCCAAGGTGATCCGGGAAGAATGCGCTTTGCCGAGACGTGGTCTTCGCATACCCGTATCAGGAGGGCACATTTACGAGTCGTATCGTTGCGGTGGGCTGCCTGAGGTCTCCTCGTGATCATGATCGACCGGCACGAGGAAGGTCACGAACACGCCGTCGTCATCCTCCATGTCCTCATCATCGTCGTCGACGTCGAATTCAGGAGCCTCGAAGGCTGCGACCTCCTGATCCGATGCCGGCCGGATCGTCAGCGGCGCCCGCCCATCCCATAGCGGCGTTCCGTCACTGGTCATGACGGTGAGGTCCTGCCTGAACGCGTCGCTTTCGAAGATGGCCCGCGCCTGAGCTTCTTCCGCATCAGTGATCGCAATGGGCCTGCCGTCGATCTCAAGGGTGAACATCGCTTCTCCTGCCCGTCATGAGTTGAGCGGCCATCCGCATGCCATACCCAACAATTGGCCCAGGCGTCGGTTCGCGGCAAGCCACCCGGCGTTTCACGCCATCTGCATGCGTGACCACCCTTTGCTCGCTCAGGCGATCCCTTCGACAGCCGCGATAAGCCGCTCGATATCTTCCGGCCTCGAGAGCCGGTGGTCGCCGTCCTTGATCAGGGTCAGCGACACGCTGTCTCCCGGCAGGTGCTCGACGAGCCGGAGAGCGTGGTCCCACGGGACGTCGGGATCCTCCATGCCCTGCAGGATATGAACCGGGCAGCCGGCCTGGATCGGGCGGTCGAGCAGGAGGTGCCGGCGCCCGTCCTCGATCAGCTTCCAGGTGATCGGATAGGGATCGTCCGAATAGGCGGAAGGCCGATGATAAACCCCCGTCTCCTGCACGCTCGTCCGAAGAGCCTCGGGGAAGCGATCCCACATGAGCCGTTCCGTCATGTCGACGGCCGGGGCGATGAGAACCATCCCCGCCGGGGCGATGTCGGGCCGGTTCTCCATGAGGCGGCGGGCCGCCAGCAGGCTGATCCAGCCTCCCATGGACGAGCCGACGAAGACGGGACGCTCTGTCACGAACCGCTCGATGACGGTCATCGCATCCTCGAGCCATCGGGAAATGGTGCCGTCCTCGAAGACCCCCCCTGATTCGCCGTGGCCGCTATAGTCGAAGCGCAGGAAAGCGCGGCCGTTCATCTTCGCCCAATCGTCGAGGGCGGTCGCCTTGGTGGCGCGCATGTCGGATTTGAACCCGCCGAGCCACACGACGGGCGGTCCCTTGCCCTCCCGGAACAAAACGGCGATGGGGCGGGCATCCTGGCCTACCGTGACGCTTTGCGGCATGGTTAACTCATCCTCAACTGCTTTGAAGCAACCGTTTCTAGACGATTCTTTTGAGAAGGCTCTTACATCCGTGAGTTTTTCAACGCGACCCGGCGGAGGGATGGCTTTTCCGTCCTCTCATGTGCATCCGCTGGAGGGCCGAACCGTTATGCAGATCGTCCCCGAGCTCGAGGCCGGCGGAGCCGAACGCACCACGGTCGATATTGCCGAGGCCCTCGTTCATGTCGGCGCCCGTGCCCTGGTGGCCACGGAGGGCGGGCGGCTCGTCGGCGAACTCCAGACCAAGGGCGGCGTGTGGATCCCGTTCCCGGCGGCGACCAAGAACCCGTTCTCCATGCTCGTCAACGTGCGAAAGCTCGCCCGGATCTGCCATCACGAGCGGGTTTCCCTCGTGCATGCGCGTTCCCGGGCGCCCGCCTGGGTGGGCCTTGGGGCTGCGCGCTCCCTGAACATTCCCTTCGTCACCACCTATCACGGCAGCTATTCCGGCCGCTCGGCGGTCAAGGTTCTGTACAATTCCGTGATGGCGCGGGGCGATGCGGTGATCGCTAATTCCCACTACACCGGCGAGCTGATCCGCTCGGTCTATCCCCAGGCCGGGGACCGTATCCGCGTCATCCACCGCGGGACCGATTTTTCCGTCTTCTCGCCCCATGCGGTGGCGCCGGAGCGAGTCGAGGCCCTGAGGAAGGCCTGGGAGGTCGCTCCGCACGAGCGTGTGGTCCTGCTGGCGGCCCGGCTGACCGGCTGGAAGGGCCAGAAGGTCCTGATCGAAGCGGCGGCCAAGCTTCGCGATGCCGGCCTCAACGACGTGGCCTATATCCTCGCGGGCGATCCCCAGGGGAGGGAAACCTATGTGAAGGATCTCGACGGCCTGATCGTGGCGCGCAAGCTGAAGGGGATTGTGCGCCGGGTCGGCCATTGCACCGACATGCCGGCCGCCTTCCTGGCAGCCTCGGTCGTCACCGTCCCCTCGACCGAGCCGGAGGCCTTCGGCCGCTCGGCCGTGGAGGCCCAGGCCATGGGAACGCCCGTGGTCGTGTCCGATCTCGGGGCCGTGCCGGAGACGGTCCTGTCCCCGCCGGCCGTGCCGCCGCACGAGCGGACGGGCTGGCGGATCCCGGCCGGAGATGCCGATGGCCTGGCCGAGGCGGTCGGGGCGGCGCTGAGCCTGGGGGCGAGCGCCAGGATTGCTCTCGGGACCAGGGCCCGGTCGCATGTGGAGCGTCATTTTTCGCTCGAACGCATGGTTTCCAGCACCCTTGACGTCTATTCAGCACTCCTGACGGGGCGTTTTAGCCATAGAACAAGTTGACTTCCCGCAGATTTGCGCGAAATGTCGATTCATTCGTGGCAAGGCTGAGCCTACCAGCAGGGATTCCTCGAGAGTTCCCGGTCCGGCAGCCTAGCCCTCAACAGGAGATACGAGCCATTCGCAGACCAATGAGAGCCATGCCGGTGCCGCAAAAGGACGGACCGCGCGCCAACCGAGACATTCGCGGCGTCCGCGAAGTACAGCTGATCGACGATGCTGGGCAGAATCGGGGCGTTGTGCCCTTCTTCGATGCCCTCAAGGTTGCCGAAGAGGCAGGCCTCGATCTCGTGGAGATCTCGCCGAACGCCACTCCTCCCGTCTGCAAGATCCTCGATTACGGCAAGTTCCGCTTTCTCGAGCAGAAGAAGGCCGCCGAGGCCCGCAAGAAGCAGAAGACGGTCGAGGTCAAGGAAATCAAGCTGCGTCCCGGCATCGACGACCACGATTACGAGGTCAAGATGAAGGCCATGAAGAGCTTCTTCGAGGAAGGCAACAAGGTGAAGATCACCCTGCGCTTCCGTGGCCGCGAAATGGCGCACCAAGGCCTCGGCCTGAAGGTTCTTGACCGGGTCAAGGCCGATGTGGGCGATCTCGCCAAGGTCGAGATGGAGCCGAACTTCGAGGGCCGTCAGGTCGTCATGGTCCTGGCGCCGCGGTAACGGCGCTCTTTTTCAGCCGAAATTCGTGGCCGTCGGGGTTCCGGCGGCCATTGCTTTTTGGGCGGCCTTCTGTCATAAGCCGCCCTTCATTGAACCGCCCGGCTGTTAGGGCTGCCGTGGCGGTTCGTTTTGCTCAATGCAGCAATGAAAAGGCCAAGGCGCGGCTTGCCGCTCCCGACGCCTGTCCAAAGGAGAGCCAAATGCCCAAGCTGAAGACGAAGTCTGGCGCGAAAAAGCGCTTCAAGATCACTGGCACCGGCAAGGTCGTTTACGCCCAGGCCGGCAAGCGCCACGGGATGATCAAGCGGACCAAGAAGCAGATCCGCAACCTGCGCGGCACCACGACCCTGTTCGAGGGCGACGCGTACAACGTGAAGAAGTACTTCCTGCCGAACGGCTAAGGCGGTTCTTCCCCCACATCCCGGATTTTGAAGGAGTTTTTTAAATGGCCCGCGTCAAACGGGGCGTTACCGCCCACGCCAAGCACAAGAAGGTTTTCAAGGCCGCCAAGGGTTTCTACGGCCGCCGCAAGAACACGATCCGCATCGCCAAGCAGGCGGTCGAGAAGAGCATGCAATATGCCACTCGCGACCGTCGCAACAAGAAGCGCACCTTCCGCGCTCTCTGGATCCAGCGTCTCAACGCTGCCGTCCGCACGCATGGCTTGACCTATTCCCGATTTATCGACGGTCTCGGCAAGGCTGGGATCGAGGTCGATCGCAAGGTCCTGTCCGAAATGGCCATCCATGAGCCGGCGGCTTTCGCCGCTTACGTGGACGCCGCCAAGGCCGCCCTGCCGCAGCAGGCCGCTTAAAGCGTCGGATAGACCGGATTTCGGTGCGGCTGGCCCGGTCAGCCGCACCGCCTCACTCCCCCTTCTCCGAGACCATTCGCGCTGACGGCCTTTTTGCGCTGTCGGTCGCAATTTCGCGGCTCGGACGACTTGACGGTTCCCGCGCCGCGCCTCACTCAAGGCGCCTGTATTTGGCGCACGCATCTGGCCAGGGACCGATGACCGATCTCAACCAACTCGAACGTGACCTGCTGACCCAGGTCGAAGCCGCTGGCGACGAAGCGGCTCTCGAATCCGTGCGCGTTTCCGCGCTCGGCAAGAAGGGTTCCGTTTCCGAACTCCTGAAGACTCTCGGGGCCATGACACCCGAGGAGCGCAAGGAGCGCGGCCCGCTCATCAACGGCCTGCGCGACAAGGTGCAGACCGCCATCGCGGCCAAGAAGGACACGCTCGCCGAGGCCGCCCTCGAAGCCCGTCTTTCGGCCGAGCGCGTCGACGTGACACTTCCCCCGCCCGAGGCCCCCGAAGCCCGCGGCCGCATCCACCCCATCAGCCAGGTGATCGAGGAGCTGACGGCGATCTTCGCCGATATGGGCTTCTCCGTGGCCGAGGGGCCGGATATCGAGACGGATTATCTCAACTTCACGGCACTGAACTTCCCGGAAGGCCATCCGGCCCGCGAGATGCACGACACCTTCTTCCTCGCTCCCAACGAGAAGGGAGAGCGCAAGGTGCTGCGCACGCATACCTCGCCAGTGCAGATCCGCACGATGATGTCCTCGACGCCGCCGATCCGCGTGATCATTCCAGGCCGCACCTATCGCCACGACTCGGACCAGACCCACACGCCGATGTTCCACCAGGTGGAAGGCCTCGTCATCGACAAGCAGGCTAACATCGCGCACATGAAGTGGGTCCTGGAGGAGTTCTGCAAGGCCTTCTTCGAGGTCGAGCAGGTGAAGATGCGCTTCCGCCCGTCCTTCTTCCCTTTCACGGAGCCGTCCGCCGAAGTGGACATCCAGTGCTCACGCAAGGGCGGCGAGATCCGCTTCGGCGAGGGGACCGATTGGCTCGAAATCCTCGGCTGCGGCATGGTGCATCCGAACGTGCTGCGCAATTGCGGTCTCGATCCCGACGAGTACCAGGGCTTCGCCTGGGGCATGGGCATCGACCGTATCGCCATGCTCAAATACGGCATGCCGGACCTGCGTCCCTTCTTCGAGGCCGATGTGCGCTGGCTGAACCATTACGGCTTCCGCCCACTCGACATTCCGTCACTCGTGAGCGGCCTCACCTCGTAAACGTCATCCCGGCCGAAGCGCCGGGATCGCAGGACAAGTGAAGCTCCCTATTCCGAACACGATCCCGGATCTGGCCTTGCCAGTCCGGGATGACACTCAAGGAACAGTGTCATGAAATTCACCCTCTCCTGGCTGAAGGATCACCTCGACACCTCGGCCTCCCTCGACGAGATCGTCGAGACGCTCACCCGCATCGGCCTCGAGGTCGAAGGCGTCGAGGACAAGGCGAAGACGCTGGCGCCCTACAAGGTGGCCTATGTGATCTCCGCCGTGCAGCACCCGAACGCCGACCGCCTGCGCGTCTGCATGGTCGATACGGGCGAAGGCGCGCCGATCCAGGTCGTGTGCGGCGCCCCCAATGCCCGCACCGGCATGAAGAGCGTGTTCGCGCCTCCCGGCACCTATATTCCGGGCAAGAACATCACGCTTGGCGTCGGCACCATCCGCGGCGTCGAGAGCGCCGGCATGCTGTGCTCCGCGGCGGAACTCGAGATCTCCGACGATCACGACGGCATTATCGACCTGCCCAGTGATGCGCCGGTGGGCGTTCCGTATGCATCCTATGAGGGCCTCGACGATCCGGTCATCGAGATCAACCTCACGCCGAACCGTCCCGACTGCACGTCGATCCACGGCATCGCCCGCGACCTCGCGGCCGCCGGCCTCGGCACGCTCAAGAGCGATGCCATCGCGCCCGTCCCGGGCAAGGGAGCCTGCCCGGTTGCGGTGACCATCGAGGACGGGAAGCTCTGCCCGGCCTTTGCGCTCCGCCTCGTGCGTGGGGTGAAGAACGGTCCGTCGCCGGAATGGATGCAGCGTCGCCTGCTCTCCATCGGCCTGCGTCCGATCAACGCCCTGGTGGACATCACCAACTATATGACCTTCGACCGGGGTCGTCCGCTCCATGTCTTCGACGCCAAGAAGGTGAAGGGCAACCTCACCGTTCGCCGCGCGAAGGACGGCGAGGAGGTGCTGGCGCTCGACACTCGCACCTACAAGCTCGATCCGGGCATCGTGGTGATCGCCGACGAGAACGGCGTCGAGTCCATCGGCGGCATCATGGGCGGCGAGCATTCGGGCTGCGACGAGCATACGACCGACGTGCTGATCGAATCGGCGCTGTGGGATCCGCTCAACATCGCGCAGACCGGCCGCAAACTCGGGATCATCACCGATGCGCGCTACCGCTTCGAGCGCGGCGTCGACCCGGCCTTCACCGTGCCGGGTCTCGACCTCGCCACCAAGCTGGTGATGGACCTGTGCGGCGGTGAACCGTCCGAGGCCGTCGTGGCGGGGCAGGTGCCGGACAACCGGCTCACCGTGGAGTTCCCGTGGTCGGAAGTGCCGCGCCTGTCGGGTCTCGACGTGCAGCCCGCCGAATCCGAAACGATCCTGAAGAAGCTCGGCTTCGGCATCCAGGGCTCGGGCGAGCGCGTCAGCGTCACGGCGCCGTCCTGGCGGCCCGACATCGACGGCAAGGCCGATCTCGTCGAGGAGGTCATCCGCATCGCGGGTGTCGACCGCATCGAGCCGCAGCCGCTGCCGCGCCTCGAAGCCGCGGTTGCAAAGCCCATCCTGACCCTGATCCAGAAGCGCACGCGCCTCGCCCGCCGTTCGCTCGCCGTGCGCGGGCTGGTGGAGGCCGTCACCTGGTCATTCATCGCCAAGAGCGAGGTTGAACTGTTCGGCGGCGGCGATGCAAGCCTTGCGCTCGCCAACCCGATTGCCGCGGAACTCTCTGACATGCGTCCGAGCCTGCTGCCGGGTCTGCTCAAGGCTGCGCAGCGCAATGCGGATCGTGGGCTTGGCGATGTGGCGCTGTTCGAGGTCGGCCAGACCTTCGCGTCCGACGAGCCGGAAGGCCAGTCGATCAAGGCCGCCGCCGTGCGTCGTGGAACGGCGCGGGCCGAGGGCGTCGGTCGTCACTGGGACGGCGGCGCCGAGGCCGTCGATGCGTTCGATGCCAAGGCGGACGTGCTGGCGCTGCTCGCGACGCTCGGCATCCCGTCCGGCGGTCTGCAAATCGTTGCCGGCGGGCCGGCCTGGTTCCATCCTGGACGCTCGGGCACGCTGCAGTTCGGGCCCAAGAACGTGGTCGGCGCTTTCGGCGAGGTTCATCCGAAGGTGCTGAAGGCGCTCGACCTGAAGGGTCCGCTGGTCGCCTTCGAGCTCAATCTCAACGCGCTGCCGCCGCCCAAGGCGAAGCCGACCAAGATGAAGCCGAAGCTCAACCTGCCCGACTTCCAGCCGCTCACCCGCGATTTCGCCTTCGTGGTCGGCCGCGACGTGGCTGCCGGCGACATCGTGAAGGCCGCGCAGGGCGCCGAGCGCCAGCTGATCGTGGGTGTCGACGTGTTCGACATCTACGAGGGCACCGGCATCGACCCGGACAAGAAGTCCGTGGCCATCGCCGTAACCCTGCAGCCGACCGAGAAGACGCTGACCGACGTCGAGATCGAGGCCGTCTCGGCCAAGATCGTCGGCGAGGTCGGCAAAAAGACCGGCGCGGTGCTGCGGTCTTAAACACAAGCGTCATCCCGGATCGCGGCATAGCCGCGATCCGGGATCTCTCGCCACACTCTCCCGTCATGGCCGGGCTTGTATTGATGGATTTGGCTTAGAGTGCTTGTCCGGAGGGGCTGTGAGGCTCCTCCGGACGGACAGGAGGCCGCTTTTTCGGGCAGGCTGTTGGAAGCCGAGGTCAAGCGCGGCCCTGTTTGTTCTTCCCCAACC
>NZ_JBFRGW010000039.1:0-39958 GCF_052115545.1 Microvirga sp. 2MCAF35 | reverse complement strand
CGGGCGAGGTTGAGGATGTCGGGGCTGCGGCCGGATTGCGACACGGCGAGGAACAGGGCGTCGCGCATGCGCGGGCGGGCGTCGTAGACGGAGGTGACGGAGGGGCCGACCGAGGCGGTGACGAGGCCGGACTGGATTTCGAGCAGGTATTTGACGAAGGTGGCGGCGTTGTCCGAGCTGCCGCGCGCGCAGGTGACGGCAAACGGCGGCGGCGCGGCGCGCAGGCGCGCCCCGAGATCGCGGCACAGGGGCGCGTTGCGCGCAAGCAGACGCGCCACAACCTCAGGCGCCTCACACGCCTCGCGAAGCATGCTTGTCTCGACGTACGTTCGCTCTGACATGTCGTTCCTCAGTCGTTGGGTCGTCACAGACACAAGGTCACTGCACATTGGCGGTTCCTCCGATGTCGAGGGTCGCATCGGCCTCATGGTCTTCGCAAGTGATCTGCCTGTTGAGGAGATCGGATGCACCTAAGAGGCCGGCGTCCGCACCAAGGCTAGCCATTGCCAGGGACGGCCTGAGAGCGGAAGGAAACCGCGAAAGAGCGACCTCGAGACGGGGCAGGAAGCCTGTCGCCAGTCCCACGCCGCCGCCGATCACCATGACCTGCGGATCGAGAAGAGCCTGCAGGCCCGGGAGAGCCAGGGCGAGGTGGTCCACTGCCGCCGCGACGATTCGCTCGGCCCAAATCTCACCCGCCGCCATGGCGGCGAAAACCGCTTTGGCATCGCCCTCATGGCCGGCAGCACGGGCTGCGGCCGCGATGGCGAAGCCGGACGCCAAATCCTCCAGGCGGTGACTGGGACCCGCTGGAGCCGGCACCGGGATCTGGCCCACATGCCCGGCAAGACCACCCGCTCCACGCAGGAGCTGCCCGCCGACGACCGCCCCGCCACCGATCCCACTCGAGATGGTCAGGAAGAGAAGATCGCGGCCCTGGCCGGCACCGAAGCGATACTCGCCCCAGGCCGCAGCCTGGGCGTCATTCAGGGCGAGTACAGGACCGCCGAAATGATCCTCCAGGCGCGATACGAGCGGGAAGTCTGCCGGTACGGGCAAGGTCGCCGGATTGACTGCCGTCCACAAGCCGTTCCGAACCAGGCCGGTCACGGCGACAGCGACGCCGTGATATCGGCCGCGCCAATCCTGCGCGACATCGGCGGCCGCCTGCAGCCACATCTCGGCTCCGCTCCCTGCCTTCGTGGGAACCTGTCGCCGCTCGATGATACGATTGCTTTGAACAAGCGCGATCGCCGTCTTGGTGCCGCCGATATCGATTGCGAGAATCGGCTTCTGTGACGCCGCTTCCGCCGCAATTGCATCCACGAACCATTGCGTGATGTGTTCGGGACGAGTGATGGCAGAGCCGACGACAACCGCGACGGCTCCGGCGCGTATGGCGGCGGCCGCAAGGCGAGGCTCGTTGTAGCGGCCTTCGGCGAGAGTGGGCTTGCCGAGCTCACGAACCTCTCTCACCAGCTCGATATCAGGCGTGCGTGGAGGCGGTCCCGGGTCGCAATAGCCGGACATGGTGGTGCCGATAATGTCTGCACCAAGCGCGCTTGCGTTCCTTGCCTCGGCCATCGTCGCGATGTCAGCCATCGCGATGCAGCCCTGGGCATGCACGCTCTCGATCAAGGTCCTGATCGATGCGGGCCTCGGGCGGTCCGTGGCATCGAAGGCGATGATCGCCGCCCCGGCTTCGGCGAGTGCGGCAATGTCCTCGATCCAGGGGGTGATGCGGATGGGAGTATCCGCGAGGTCGCGTTTCACGAGGCCGATGATCGGGGGCGAGCAGGCAGCGGCGACCGCAGCAATGTTGGCGATGCCTTCGATTCGAAGGGCTCTGGCGCCAGCATTTTGAGCCGCGAGTGCGAAGTGTACGACCGAGGCCGGATTATCGAAAGGCCCGCCCGGAACAGGCTGGCACGAGACGACGAGGCCACCCCGTAAACGATCTGCGAGGGCGCCGGCTGAAAGCTGCGAAGTCATGGCCAATTCCGAGCTTGTTTGACATGATCGTATAGCGGGCTGTCGATGGGCGCATCGGGAAGCGGGATCTCGCATCGGCCGGCATTGGCCTGGTGAGCGGCCTCGACGCAGGCTATGACATGGCGCCCATAGGCGCCACTGACCGGCGAAGGCGTATCGTTCATGATGCTTGCTGCGAGAGCCCGCCACTCGCGCGTCACGGCTGCATCCATCCAGTTCGGCTCGATGGATCCTGGGACCGGCGTCCAAACTCCACCTTGACCCGTAGCGACCCCGTGACCGAAGTCGATCCGGATCGTTCCCTTTTCGCATATGAGATCCATGGCGAAGGTCACCGCACCGTCGCGGTAGCCGACGCTGGCGACCTGACCGATCCCGCCATTCGCAAAGCGCAGGCCGATCAGGGCGGCATCATCGGCCTCCTGATCGTGGAAGTAGGTCCCGGTCATTGCAGTCACCCCGACGACCGGCTGTCCCATGAGCCAGATCAGCCGGTCGAGCGCGTGGATGCCCGCCGTCATCAGCATTCCGCCTCCTGAAGCATGGTCCAGATGCCAGCGGCGCCGGTTGCTCTCCATCCAAAGCTTGATCATCCAGCTTGAGCCCAGAACCGGAGCTCCAAGTACGCCCGAGTCGAGAATTTCCTTGGCCTTGAGGCAGGGCAGGGCGAAGTGCATCACGTGCCCGATCATGAGCTTGACACGGTTCGCATCTGCAGTCGCGAGCACGGCATCGCACGCAGCAACGTCGGGCGCCATGGGCTTCTCCAGCAGGATATGCTTGCCTGCCCGCGCGGCTTCAATGGCAATTTTTTCGTGCAGGTGGTGCGGCGTGGCAATCAGAACGGCATCGACCGATGAATCATCCAGCAAGGCACGCCAGTCGCCGTAACTCCTGCCGCCATGTTCAGCGGCGAAAGCCGCTGCAGCGCCGACATCCTCCCGGCAGGACGCGACAAGTCTGACCTCGTCGACCACCGCCATCGCGCGGGCATGCACCGCTCCGAAGTGGCCGGCTCCGATAATCCCTACACCGATCATGAGTTTGCCTTCTCGTATGCGGTATCGATGACCTGCATCGCCGCCAAGTAATCCTCGATGCCGACTGCCGGCTTCTCTCCTGAGCGCAGCCTGTCGAACGTGTCGGCCATGAACAAGCGGTAGCGTGTGCTGGGATGCTCGGGAGCGAGCATGCGGCTTTTCGCGTCGTCCAGGGTTGTGCACTGTGCCGCCTCGCCGCGGTCGATCAGATAGGCGTTGCCGGTGGCGACCCGCCACTCGAAGTCTCCGCCTGGAGCCATCGACGCAAAGGTGTAGCCTGCCTCGACCGTAAAGAGCGTTCCGGCTTCGTCGCGCAGGGTTACATGAGCGTGATCCTCGACCCGCTCGTCATGGATACGATTGCCGATTGAGGCTGAGACGACGCGCAGGGTTCCCTGGGCGAGCGAGAGGGCTGCGTCAATGCCATGAATGCCGAGGTTGCGCAGCGCTCCGCCGCCGCTGATCGCTGCATCGAGCATCCACTCGACTCCATCGTCGCGATAGCGTTGCGGCGGACCATTCACGATCCGGAAATGGCAATGGGCGAGTTCGCCAAGGCGGCCCATCGCATCAAGCTCGGCCATTGCTCTGAAGATGGGTCCGAAGCGGTTGGGAAGAGGGACCCCCACGAAGTGGTCGCGGTCCCGGGCAGCCTCGACCACTCGCATCAGCTCCCCGGCCGTGCGGGCTGCGGGCTTCTCCAGGATCATCGGAAGATCGGCCTCCACGACCTGCATGGCGAGACTCGGGACCTCGCGCGGGGAGCCCATGACAACCACCAGATCGACTTTCGACGCCAGAGCCTCGCTCAGGCTTCGGCAGGCGAAAAGTCCGTGAGTGGCGGCAAAGCCTATCGCAGCTTCGGAGTCCTGATTCCAAACGGCCACGATTTCGCCGCCGCACGTCCTCACCGCATCCAGATGCATCGCGGCGTGCCAATGGCCCACCCCCAGGAGACAAACTCTCATCTGACGAACCTATCCAGCAATCCACTTGCTGGATATCCTACAAGCTGATATGGATCAAGCTGGATAATGCGTTTCGGTAGGATACGCCCGCGGTCAGCCAACAGGAGTGAAGCATGTCCGGCCTGAGAGGCATTAAGCCTTTGACCAAGCCTCCTTCCCTGCACGTGACAGTGCAGGAGAGCTTGCGCGGCTATATCGAGGACAACCAGCTCAAGGCTGGTGACGCGCTGCCGCCCGAATCCTTTTTCGCCCAGCAGCTCGGCGTCAGCCGCAACTCCGTCCGGGAAGCCATCAAGGCGCTCGAGTCAGTCGGTGTTCTGGAGACCCGCCGCGGCATCGGCGTCTTCGTGAAGGAATTCTCGTTCCAGCCGCTCCTGGACAATTTGGCCTATGGGCTTGGTGACGCCTTGCGGGATGTCGAAGAGCTTCGCGACCTGCGTCGCGTTCTCGAGACCGGGCTCATCCACAAGACCGTGGAGATGATCGGCGAGGAGGATCTTGCTGCCTTGCGTCAGGTCACGGAGCGCATGCGTCAGCGAGCTGAGCGCAACGAGAGCTTCGCAGAAGAGGATGAGCAGTTCCACCGCCTGCTGTTCCGCTGCCAGAACAATCGAATGCTCACCGGCCTGATCGAGGTCTTCTGGAGAGCCTTCTACAAGGCATCCAACTTCGCCAACCTGGCCAATTCCGACCCGCTCTCCACATGGCGCGACCACCATGAGATCGTCGAGGCGGTTGCGGCACGCGATGTCGAACGAGCCCGAGAGAGGCTCGACAAACACTACGAGGGCATTCTCGAAGTGATTGCCAACAACAAAAGATCGACCAACGGCTAAAGGGAGGAAATGATGCAGCTGAAAGCTTTGACACGAACCATCTCCATCGCAGCGCTTCTCGGAGCCACGGCTCTGACGACCTCTGTGGCGGCTCAGGAACCGAAGACCATTACCGGCGGCTTTGACGTTGGCCCGGGCGGGTTCCAGGGCAACTTCAACCCGCTGGCGGCGACGGGCGGGTTCACCTGGCTCAACGTGTACTTCGAACCGCTGGTCAATTACACAGCCGATCTGGCGGCGATCGAAGGTGCTCTCGCGACCGAATATGCCATCAATGCCGACAAGACCGAGTACACCTTCAAGCTCGCCAAGGAGACCTGGCACGACGGCAAGCCCTTCACGTCCAAGGATGTGAAGTTCACGGTAGAGCTTGCCAAGAACGGCGAAACCGGAACGGTCTTCGCTGCCCGCCTCAATGCTATTTCCTCTGTCGAAACGCCTGATGAACAAACGGCGATCATCAAGCTTTCCCGTCCGGATGCGGGCCTCCTGGCGACGTTGACGAAGCTGATGATCCTGCCCGAGCATGCACTTGCCGGCACGACGCCGAAGGAACTGGCGACCAGCACGTGGTGGGCGAGCAAGCCGATCGGAACGGGACCTTTCAAGTTCAAGCAGTACGTCACCGACCAGTACGTCGAGCTGGTGGCCGACGACGATTATCGCCTCGGTCGCCCGAAGGTGGACCGGGTGATCAACCGCTACTTCAAGAACACGGCTGCAGCCGTGGCGGCCCTGCGCGCGGGCGAAATCCAGTTCACCTATGTCGAGCCCGATGATGTTGCGGCATTCAAGGACAACAAGGGATTCAACGTCATCGAAGGGCAATCCTTCGTCGCCAATTATCTCGGCTTCAACCAGCAGGTTCCGCTCTGGAAGGATGTGCGTGTGCGCCAGGCTGTGATGCACGCCATCGATCGGCAGGCGATCATCGACAGTCTTTACGGTGGAGCCGCGACCATCGCCAATTGCGGCTATGTCGCGAAACAGCTCGTCCCTGAGGGATTGAACCCGTACGCTTACGACCCTTCCAAGGCCAAGGCCCTGTTGGCCGAAGCCGGGTGGGACAAGATCAATGGCAGCAAGCCGATCACTTGGCTGACCTACTACAACACGCCCCAGGCCGCCAACGTTATGGCCGCCGTGCAGGCCATGCTCGCGCAGGTCGGCATCAACGTGGTGCCCCGCGTTGTCGACACGCCCACCTATAACGGCATCATCTACGCCGCCAATCCCGATTTCGGTCAGTTCCCGCTGGTCTATGCCGGCCTGCAGAACGGCCCTGATCCGTCGGGCCTCAACATCGGCTTGAACGCAGCGCAGAAGCCGCCTGCCGGGGCAAACTTCCTGCGCATAGAGATCCCGGATCTCACCAAGGCACTGGATGCTGCGCTTGCCGAGACGAACCCGCAGCAGCTCAATGCGCGCTACCAGGATGTGTGCAAGGCCATGAACGCAAATCTGCCGTGGGCCACCATGTGGGTTGCCAACCGTTACGGCGTCGCCTCGGCGAAGCTTAAGGACTTCGTCTGGGTACCGGCTCCAGCCGGCGGACCCTACAACGCGCATCCGGAGAAATGGTCGATCGAAAGGTAAGCACACCCGTCGGACCCTCGGGAAGAGCGGCCGGATTCGGCTTGGCCGCCTTCCCGAAACCACAAGGGCATAGTCATGCTGCCATATATCCTGAGGCGCCTCACCACCGGCATGTTGATGCTCGTCGCTCTGAGCATGCTCGTCTTCGCCCTTCTGCGCTTGGCGCCGGGTGACCCGATCGACGCCTACGTGAATCCCAATGTTGCCATGTCCCAAGTGGAGATGGAGGCGTTACGGACACGTCTCGGGCTCGACCAGCCATTACCGGTTCAGTATCTCGCATGGCTGCAGGCTGCCGTCACCGGTGATCTCGGTTACTCGATCCAGCGCAATGGCGTGAGGGTTCTGCCTCTCGTGCTTGAGCGCATCGGTCCCACGATCCTGCTCATGGCGGCCGGGCTCGCCATCGCCATCGTGGTCGGCATTGCAGCGGGGATCCTCAGCGCCGTCAGACGCAATTCTGCCACTGACGTCGGCTTTTCCGTCGTCGCCTTCTTCGGCATCTCGAGCCCGGCCTTTCTGACGGCGATCCTCGGACTTTACCTGTTCTCGGTGGTCCTTCACTGGGCCCCCTCCGGTGGAATGCTCACGCCTGGCGCCCCGTTCTCGGTCGGCGACCTTCTGGCTCATCTCATTCTGCCTGCATGCCTCCTGTCGATCGGCCATGCAGCGCTGATCATGCGCTACATGCGCGGGTCGCTCCTCGAGGTTCTGAACCAGGATTATGTCCGTACCGCCCGTGCAAAGGGCGTCAAGGAGTTCTGGGTGATCATGAAACATGCCGTCCGTAATGCACTCCTGCCCGTCGTCACCCTCATCGGGTCGACCATCGGCATTGCCGTAGGCGGCGCGATCTTCATCGAGAGCGTCTTCAACTGGCCGGGCATGGGCCTTCTGATGATCAACGCCGTCGACACCCGCGACTACCCGGTCATCATGGGAGCCACGCTCATCATCGGCGCCTGCGTCATCGTGGTCAATCTCCTGACCGACATCGCTTACGCCGCGGTCGATCCTCGCATCCAGGTGGCCTGACGATGAGCGCGGCACTTGCGATATCAGGATCGAGCAAAGGGCCCACAGCCCGGGCGCTCGGCCGGTTCGTCACCAATCGCGCAGCTCTCCTGGGGCTTGCGATCCTTGTCGTCATTCTCGCATCAATTCTGACGTACCCGTTCTGGTGGACGTATACGCCCAACCAGATCGATCTGCGTGCCCTCAACAAGGGCCCAAGCGCCAGCCATTGGTTCGGGACCGACGGCGTCGGGCGCGACGTCTTCGCGCGTCTGCTGCAGGGCGGGCGTATCTCACTCCTCGTCGCCGTCACATCGGTCGGCGTTTCGCTTGTGGTCGGCTTCCTCGTGGGCGCTGTCTCCGCGTTCAGCGGCCGCTTGGCAGATGGCGCCATCATGCGCCTCGTCGATCTTGCTATGACGCTTCCGCCGGTGATCCTGCTGCTTGTGCTCGCCTCCATTGTCGGAACGGGCATCGTGCCCACCATTGCCGTGATCTCCCTGCTGTCGTGGCCTGTGCTGTCCCGCATGGTGCGCGCCCGCCTTCTCGAGTTACGGGAGCGTGACTTCGTAGTCGCCGCCCGTGGCATGGGAGCCGGGATGGGGCACCTGCTGTTCCGACATGGTCTCCCGAATTGCATCGACATCCTCGTCGTCTACGCAACCTTGCAGATTGCCAATGCGATCCTGCTCGAGGCGGGGCTCTCCTTCCTTGGGCTTGGCATCGCTCCTCCGGAGGCCAGCTGGGGCAACATGCTGAACGCCGCCCGCTCCACCAGCGTGCTCGAGCAGTATGTCTGGCAGTGGATGTTCCCGGGCGTAGCGCTCGTCATCACAGTGCTGGCGATCAACTTCGTCGGCGACGGACTGCGAGACGCCTTCGATCCCCGCTCAGATCTTTAATAACCGACCAACAAAGGCTCATCATGACTACTTTTCGCGGCGTCGTACCTCCTGTCGTCACTCCCCTGACCCAGAATTTCGAGGTCGATTATGCCTCTTATACCAAGGTTCTGGAGCATCTCATCTCGGGGGGCGTGCACGGTCTCTTCGTGCTCGGCTCGACGAGCGAGGTGATCTTCCACGACGAGGCGACCCGGCGCCGGATTCTCGAGCATACCGTGAAAGTGGTGAACGGCCGTCTGCCGGTCCTGGCCGGAGTGATCGACCCGACGACCGAGCGGGTCATTGCCCATGCAAAGGCGGCGCAGTCCATCGGTGTCGATGCCATCGTCGTGACGGCGCCATTCTATACCCGGACCAGCCAGCCGGAGGTCATCGACCATTTCCGCTATGTGCGCGAAGCGATCGATGTTCCCGTGATCGCCTACGACATTCCGGTCTGTGTGCACACGAAGCTTGAACGCAAGACAACCGTGACACTGGCCCGCGAGGGTACCATCGCGGGGTTGAAGGACTCCAGCGGCGACGACGGCAATTTCCGGTTCTGTTTGCTTGATCTCATGGATAAGCCCGATGTCTTTCTCATGACCGGGTCGGAGATCGTCGTCGACAACGCCCTCCAGATGGGAGCCCATGGCGTGGTTCCAGGCCTCGCCAACGTGGACCCGCATGGCTACGTGCGGCTATGGGACCATGCCCAAGCCGGAGATTGGGAAGCCGCGCGCAAGGAGCAGGAGCGCCTGTGCCGCCTCTTTGAAATGGTCTGGGTCTCGCTTCCCCGTACCAGTGCGGGTTCGGCTGGGGTCGGCGCCTTCAAGACGGCGATGCGCGCGCTTGGCGTCATCGCCACCAACACGATGGCCCGGCCTCAGCGTTCGCTCAATGCCGAGGAAGCCGCGAAGGTGGAAGAATTCGTCCGTGCCGCCGGACTTGCGAGCTGAAGCCATGCATGTCGCCCCGATCCTGGATATCTCCGGTCTGAAGACGGTGTTCCGCATTGGCGGCCGTCCGGTTGCCGCCGTACAGGATCTGAATCTGACGATTGCGCCAGGTGAAACCCTGGCGCTTGTCGGCGAGTCTGGATCGGGCAAGTCCGTCACCAGCCTGTCGGTCATGGGGCTCCTCCCCAGAGGCGTGGGGCAGGTGGCCGACGGCACGATCCTGTTTCGGGGCAAGACGGGATCGACGCAGGACCTCACCAAGCTCGATGCCGAGGGTATGCGGCGGATCCGAGGCAATGACATCGCCATGGTTTTTCAGGAGCCGATGACAAGCCTCAACCCGGTCTATACGATCGGCGAGCAGATCGCCGAGCCCATGCGTATCCATCTCAGGCGCAGCCACAAGGATGCGGCGGCGGCTGCGATCAAACTCCTGGCCGATGTCGGCATCCCCGATCCCGAGCGGCGTGCCGGGCAGTATCCGCACGAGCTCTCTGGCGGCATGCGCCAGCGTGCCACCATTGCCATGGCGCTCGCCTGCGATCCGGTTCTTCTGATCGCCGACGAGCCGACTACCGCGCTCGATGTGACGATCCAAGCCCAGATCCTCGATCTCCTGCAGAGGCTTCAGGCGGAGCGGGGCATGGGGATCCTGTTCGTCACCCATAACCTGGGTGTGGTGGCGGAGATCGCCAACCGGGTGGCTGTGATGTATGCCGGCCGCATCGTCGAGACGGGCACCGTTGCGGAGGTATTTGCCCATCCACGTCATCCCTACACGATCGGGTTGATGCGCTCGATCCCAAAGCTTGGAGAAGCGACCGCGTTGAAGCGGCAGGGTACACCGTTGCCGACGATTGCAGGCTCCGTTCCGAGCCTCATTCAGCTGCCAAAAGGTTGCTCCTTCGCGCCACGCTGCGCCTATGCGATCGACGCCTGTCGGGTCGATGTTCCGCCTTTGTATGAAACCGGTAACGGCCAGAAGAGCCGCTGCATTCGATGGCAGGAGGTTTAGAGATGGAAGAGCCCCTGCTCTCGGTCAGAGGACTGACCAAGCACTTCAAGCCAGCGGGCTTTTCCCGCGGAGCCATCGTGCGTGCGCTTGAGGATGTCTCGTTCGATGTGCCACGGGGAAAGGTCGTCGGCCTTGTCGGAGAGTCAGGCAGCGGCAAGACCACGGTCGGGCGATCCGTGCTGCGCCTGATCGAGCCGACATCCGGCGAAGTGCGCTTCAACGGCATCGACATCACGAAGCTCTCAGCAGCCCAAATGCGTCGGCAGCGCAAGAGCATGCAGTACATCTTTCAGGATCCATTCGCGAGCCTGTCGCCTCGTATGACGATCGGTCAGATCCTGACGGAGGGGCTTGAAATCCAGCGTGTGGGGACGCGCCAGGAGCGGATCCAACGCGCGAAGGCTGCTCTTGCTGCGGTCGATCTGCCGGCGGATGCCTTCGGCCGCTACGCGCATGAGTTCTCGGGCGGGCAGCGCCAGCGCATCGGGATCGCACGAGCGTTGGCGCTCGAACCTCAGCTGATCGTGGCTGATGAACCCGTTTCGGCACTCGATGTTTCGATCCAGGCTCAGATCGTCAATCTGCTGCGCGACCTGCAGATCCGTCTCGGATTGACGATGCTGTTCATCTCGCACGATTTGGCGGTCGTCGAATACATCTGCGATACGGTCATCGTGTTGTACCTGGGGCGCATCATGGAAGTCGCGCCGAGCGAGAAGCTCTATGCTGATCCGCGTCATCCCTATACGCGGGCGCTGCTCTCGGCGATTCCGTCTCCGGATCCCACCAGAACCCGCACTCGGCAGATCCTAAAGGGTGATATCCCGAGCCCGGCCAATCCGCCTTCGGGGTGTGTGTTCCGCACCCGTTGCCCATACGCGGCTGAGCAATGTGCAGCGGTGGTGCCCCCGCTCGAAGAAGTCTCTCCTGGACACTTCAAGGCCTGCATCCGCCACGACGTGAGCGGATGACAGATTGATCGTTGCGTCACGGCCAGTGGTTCATGGATGGAATAAAGACAAGCAGGAGTTCTGCAGGGCGACTTCGCATCTGTGAAGCAAGTTCGTCGGGAGAAGACAGTTCGCAAGACTCTCAACACAAAAACCGGAGGAGGGGCCATGACTTCAAGAACTCTCATCAATTCGTTGGCTGGCAGCGCCCTTGCCTTCGGTCTCTCCGTCAACATCGCGACGGCAGAATCGCATTGACCCGATCTTCCTGTCGCCGTGAGGAACGGGATCTCCGCTCATATTGGCGATACGATCTATGTGGGCCTAGGCTCAGCCGGAACGGCCTTCTACTCGTTGGATCTTAAGGATCGCGCAAAAGGTTGGGCGAAGCGGTCCGCCTTCCCAGGGCCTGCGACGAACGGGGTAGCGGCCGATGCTCTACGGTATGTGATCGGATATCGAAAGCATGTATTCGGTTAAGCTCGACGAATGGGGATTGAGTTCCCATCTTTAAGGCGATGGCTGCTTCCGCTTTTCCCCCCAGCCGCCCGCTGCGTGAGCGGGTCGGCGCCTTGCGTCATGTTCCGTCTCTGTTTCGTCTGGTCTGGCAGGCCAGCCCAAGGCTCACGATCGCAAGCTTCGGGCTGCGGCTGACCCGCTCGGCCCTGCCCATTATGGTCCTTTACGTCGGCAAGCTCATCATCGATGAGGTGGTGGCTCAGAGCCGGCTGCCCGCGCCCGGTGTGAGCCTGAGCGATTGGATCGGAAGTGGCCGGCTCGATGTTCTCGGCGGGCTGGTCCTGCTGGAGCTGGTCCTGGCCATCCTGGCCGATCTCCTGGGGCGGGCCAGTACCCTCGTGGACAGTCTCCTGTCCGAGCGCTACAGCAACTTCGCCAGCATACGCCTGATGGAGCATGCGACCACGCTGGATCTCGAGCAGTTCGAGAGCAGCGATCAGCAGGACCGGCTGGAACGCGCCCGCCGGCAGGTCACCGGGCGAACGACCCTCCTGACCCAGATTTTCGGGCAGATCCAGGACGCCCTCACGGTCCTGTCGCTCGCCGCTGGACTGCTCGCCTATGCACCATGGCTCATTGTCCTGATCATCCTTGCTCTTCTGCCGGCCTTCGTCGGCGAGGTGCATTTCAACGCCCAGGGCTATCGGCTCAACTACTTCCGCACGCCGGAACGGCGCCAGCTCGATTACATCCGGTATCTCGGCTCGAGCGTAGAGACCGCGAAGGAGATCAAACTCTTCGGTCTCAATGCCTTCCTGGTCGAGCGTTTCAGAGGCTTCGCGGACCGCATGTATGCGGACAACCGGTGGCTTGCGATCCGCCGGGCCGCATGGGGCACGCTCTTCGCAGCCCTCGCGTCATGCGCCTATTATCTGGCCTATACTCTGATCGTCTGGCGGACCGTCCAGGGAGAGTTCAGCATCGGTGACCTGACGTTCCTGTCCGGCTCCTTCCTGCGACTGCGCGGGCTGCTCGAGGGATTGCTCCTGGGTTTTTCCCAGATCGCCGGGCAGGCGCTGTACCTGGAGGATCTGTTCTCCTTCTTCGATGTCCGCCCGAGCATCGCATCGCCGCCGAACCCGCGGCCGTTTCCGCAGCCGCTGCGATCAGGCATCGTGTTCGAGAATGTGGGTTTCCGGTATCCGGACTCCAATAGCTGGGCGGTCCGTCACCTGAGCCTCACGCTGAAAGCCGGGGAGGTCGTGGCTCTGGTCGGGGAGAACGGGGCCGGCAAGACGACGATCGTGAAGCTCCTTGCCCGCCTCTACGATCCGACCGAGGGGCGGATCCTTCTCGATGGCCATGACCTGCGGGAATACGATCTGACCGACCTGCGGCGCCATATCGGCGTGATCTTCCAGGATTTCGTGCGCTTTCACTTCACGGCCGGCGAGAACATCGGGACGGGTCAAATCGAGGCCACCGACGACAGCACCCGGATCCGGCAGGCAGCGGAGCGCAGCCTCGCCGATCGCATCATCCAACGCCTGCCCCGAGGCTATGACCAGCCGCTTGGCAAGCGGTTCAACGAGGGGGCGGACCTCTCCGGGGGCGAATGGCAGAAGATCGCCATCGCTCGCGCTTACATGCGGGATGCCGAGGTGCTGATCCTGGACGAGCCGACCGCCGCTCTCGATGCCCGCTCGGAATACGAGGTCTTCCAGCGGTTCCGGGACCTCAGTCTGGAGAAGACGGCGGTTCTGATCTCGCACCGGTTCTCGACGGTGCGGATGGCGGATCGTATCCTCGTTCTGGAGAATGGACAGGTTGTAGAGGCCGGTTCGCACGAACAACTCGTTGCCTCGGGTGGACGTTACGCCGAACTGTTCGAGCTGCAAGCCTCCGGCTATCGCTGAAAGCGCCATCGCGATCCTGAACGGAGGCCGGGCCATGGCTTCGCCCGCCGATCAGCGGAAATAAGTGATGCCGGGCGGGGCGAAGGCCTCCCGAGCCGGAACTTCGGCTGGGAACTGCCCGGCGGCGGGAGGGGGTGCCGCGTCCGGTGGTTCGGTGCCCGGCTTGAACGCCTCCAGGATTGCGCCTGCTCCCGGAGCACTGCGCATTCCCGTGTCGGGATCGACCGGGATCAGCTTGATGCCGGCCGGGACGCGAAAGGCGGTTCGCGGCTTGTCCGCGAGCGCCTGCTCCAGGAACGCGCGGACGATGGGCGCAGCGTACCTGGAGCCGTAAGCGGATCTTCCCAGCGAGCGCGGGCGGTCGTAGCCGAGGAATACGCCGACGGCGAGTTCCGGCGTCGAGCCGACGAACCACAGATCCTTGGCGTCGTTCGTCGTCCCGGTCTTGCCGGCGAGCGGCCGATTGAGCCCTGAGAACACCCGCGGCAGCGTGCGCTCGACGACGCCTTCCAGCAGGGAAGTCACCTGATAGGCGGTCAACGGATCGATCACCTGCTCTGTATCCTCGGTCAGTTTGGGAGCGCCCTGGTTATGCCAGGAGGGTGCTGAGCAGGCGAGGCATGCCCGCCGGTCGTGCCGGAAGATGGTCGTCCCGTGGCGGTCCTGGACACGCTCGATCAGTGTCGGCCGGATGTAGCGGCCACCATTGACGAACATCGCGTAGGCGGTGGTCATCCGCAGGACGGTGGTCTCGCCGGACCCGAGCGCCATCGCGAGCAGCGGCGGCAGGTCGTCCTGGACGCCGAGGCGTCGGGCATAGTCGGACACCAGCGGCATTCCGACGTCCCGCGCGAGCCTCACGGTCATGACGTTCTTGGAACGCTCCAGCCCTACGCGAAGCGTGGATGGGCCGTCGTAGCGGCCGTTGTGGTTGCCCGGGGACCACGGTGCCCTGCCGGCACCCTGTTCGATGGAGAGCGGCGCATCGAGAACGAGACTGGAAGGCGTATAGCCGCTGTCCAGGGCAGCCGCGTAGACGACGGCCTTGAAGGTCGAACCCGGCTGGCGCCAGGCCTGGGTGACACGGTTGAACTCGTTCTGGCTGAACGAGAAGCCGCCCACCATGGCTCGAATGCGTCCGGTGTCCGGCTCCAGCGCGACCAGGGCTCCGGAGATCTCAGGGATCTGCCGCAGTCGATACTTGCTGGACAGCTTCTCGATCGGCTCGACATGAACGACATCGCCGACGCGCAGGACATCGTCCATGCGGCTCTTTCCCGTCCACCGGATGCCTTGGCTCGCGATCCGTCCGGTGCGGCGGCCCGTTTCGACGGCACCGGTTCCGTCCCGGTCCGGCCGTAGGCCGATGCGGGCGCCCTTGACGTCGACCGCAAGCACCACAGCCTGCTGCCACGGGTGGATGTCCTCGAACGCGGGGAGTTCGGCCAGCCTCTGGCCCCAATCGCCATCAATGGAGGCGAGCCGCGCTCCGGCACCGCGCCAGCCCCGGGCTTCGTCGAAACGGACCAAGCCGTCGACGAGGCTCTTGCGGGCTGCTGCCTGCATCTTCGGGTCGAGCGTCGTGCGAACCGACAGACCGCCCTCGTAGAGTGTCGCCTCGCCGTAGCGGCTGGCGAGCTCGCGGCGGACCTCCTCGGCGAAGTAGCCCG
Source organism: Microvirga sp. 2MCAF35 (assembly GCF_052115545.1). NCBI lineage: Bacteria > Pseudomonadati > Pseudomonadota > Alphaproteobacteria > Hyphomicrobiales > Methylobacteriaceae > Microvirga > Microvirga sp. 2MCAF35. The sequence goes on along the minus strand of NZ_JBFRGW010000039.1, from coordinate 24,659 downwards.
CATGCGTTTCGTGCGGCGACACCGACCGGTGATCGATGACGAACGCCTCTTCCATGGCCTCGTCGGCCTCATCCTGTGCGATGTAGCCATTGGCCGCCATCCGCTCCAGGACCCAGTTGCGGCGAGCCATCGCCGCCTCGGGCCGGCGGAAGGGGTGGTAGTTGTTCGGCCCTTTCGGCAGGGCCGCGAGATAGGCGGCCTCCGCCAGGGTCAGCTCGTGCACGGATTTGTCGAAGTAACCCAGCGCAGCCGCGGCGATGCCGTAGCGGCCCATGCCGAAATAGATCTCATTGAGGTAGAGCTCCAGGATCCGATCCTTGCTGAACGCCTCCTCGATCCGGAAGGCGAGAAGGATTTCCTTGATCTTGCGGCTGTAGGTCTGCTCGCGCGACAGCAGGAGGTTCTTGGCGACTTGCTGGGTGATCGTGGAGGCGCCCTGAGGGCGGTCCTCGTTGCTGGCGAGATTGGCGAGCAGTGCGCGCGCGATGCCCTTTGGATCGATGCCGTTGTGCTCGTAGAAGTGCCGATCCTCCGCCGACAGGAAGGCGGCGACGATCCTTTGCGGTATGGCAGTCAGGGGAAGGTATAGCCGGTTCTCGCGGGCGAATTCGGCGATGATCCTGCCGTCGGCCGCGTGCAGGCGCGTCGTCACCGCGGGCTCGTAGCGCGCAAGCTCCGCGTGGTCGGGAAGGTCGGCGGAGAGATGCCACAGCAGGGTTCCGACGGCCAGTGAGCCGCTGATCAGGACAAGTGAGGTCAGGGTCGTGGCAAAGCCGAGGAAACGGAGAACGAAGCGCATTGCTGGCACCCGTGGTTCAGGCGAGCGCATGCATCGATGCTGCGGCACTCGCACAAAGCTGATGAATGGCAAAGGAAATTCCCCGCGGCACACGACCGTGTGTCGTCACGCATGCGACCGGGCAGCCGCCATCGTTCACGCATCACGCGATGCGCTAGGCGTCAGGTCGCGCATCAAGATCCCAAGGCGCGTCGTGGAGACAGCGATCGGTGTTGAGAGCGGGTCTTGGAGCGACAGAGACTCAGATACGGCAGAACCCGGCGCGGTGAATTCCGCTCCAGCCGTTGTGCTGGAAGCGATGCGTCGTAGTATGCAGGTGTCGAGGGAAGGGCATTTGTCAGGCTCCGTTACGGGCCGCAGGCGATGCTGCGGCAGGAGCCCCCTCTGTCATTGGCCTGAGAGTTTCGTCGGGACGCACAGGGCGGCCACGACTTTCACCATGGGCGGGAGCGGAGTGCTCCACTTTTCAGAGTGTTATGCAACGAAGCGGTCCTGGGTGCCTGAGAGTTTCCGGGGCAGTTGCTCCTTCGGCGGCCAGCGTGCTGGCTCTCTCCCGCTCATTGCTAAGGTCAATTTGCCTTTGTTTGTGGCCGAATTGTGTTGTTCACGGGTGAGTGATCAGACTCCCACGACACCGTCGGACGGCAGCGTCCTGTCCTCCGCATCGGAATCCAGTACCGTGACGCTGGTGCCCACGGGCACACGCCGATGCAGATCGACGATATCCTGGTTGAAGAGGCGGATGCATCCGCTGGAGACAGACTGGCCGATGGTGTCGGGCTCGTGCGTGCCATGGATGCGATAGAGCGTGTCGCGCCCGTCCCGGTACAAGTACAGAGCCCGTGCGCCGAGCGGATTATCGAGGCCGCCCTCCACACCGCCCGCATAGGGGCCGTAACGCTCCGGCTCGAGCTTGATCATGTTGGGCGTGGGCGTCCAACGCGGCCACGCGGCCTTGCGCCCGATCACGGCATTGCCCTGATAATCGAAGCCGGCCTTGCCGACGCCGCAGCCGTAGCGCAGAGCCGTCCCGTTCTCCTGCACGAGGTACAGGAACCGACGCGATGGATCCACCACGATGGTTCCGGGCTGCTCCGGCCCCTGGAAGGCAACGACCTGTCGGATGTATTGCGGAGAAATCCGGCTGACATCGACGGCCGGGACCAGGTACGGCTCATCAGGCAGCGCGGCGTACATCACCGCCACCGACGGGTCGATGGCAGGCGGGGGAAGGGACGAGCGGCCGGCGGAGACGCAGGCCGACAGCGAGAGAGGCATTCCGGCGAGCAGCGTCCGCCGGGTGAGGGATAATGACAATTGGTATTCTCCTTTCAGTCAAGTGGACCCGGCCTCCAGTCGCTGCATCTTTATGGCCAAGGTGTGACGTGACAGAACAGGAGAGGCGAAGGTCGTCAGGTGTTCCCTGTCCGCATCACCATCGCAGCGGCAGCGCTGACAGGAACCCGTCATGGCATCGAGTTTCCGGCGTGCAGACGCCGTTCCGGGAGGTGCCGGCGCGGAGTTCGATGCGGTTCTGCATGGATTCCGAACGCTCACTCTCGAACGCCGTGATCGCCATCGCGCTGTGATGTTCCTGAGCGAATAACGGCCTGATAGACAAGAAAACAGATCAGGATGAGCACGACCGACGAAAACACTTGGCTCATCATTACTGACGCTCCGGGAGCGAGTTGCGGCATAGTCTCTTGTTCGATTACCATGTCGTCCACCTGCCTCAAGCCCGTGTAATTCCACCGGGCGTGCGGGTGACCGTTGAGCCGGCGTCGAGGAAACGTAAGCCGATACCCTCCACACGCACCTCACGGATCCTGTCACCATCCACGAATGTCATGCGATCGCCGACGCGCAGGCCCAGGAGCGCCGTTCCCAGCGGTGTCGTTACGGAGATCTCCGCGTCAGGCCATGTCAGGTCTTCCGGGTGGACGAGCAGGTGCGCACGCGACTTCGGCTCGTCGTCGATGCGGAAGATCACGCGGCAGTTCGTCGATACGACGTCCTCCGGCAGCTCCGATGGATGGCAGACTTTTGCACGGCGCAGTTCCTCGAGCAGGAAGTCGGACGCCGGGCGGTTGTTCTCCTGCTGGATCATCACCGTCGACAGCAGGCGGTTGTAGTCGCAGGTCGCGATGGTGATCGGCGGAAGATGACGTTGCGCGTTCATGAATGTCTCCCGTGATCCAGTCTTCCTGGGTGAGCGCGCCTGCGCATCCGAAGGAGAGCCGGACATGACAGCCCGACACGCGCGGTGGCGCATGAAGAGGCTCGACGATGAATGGAGAGGGACTTCATGCCCCCGAGCGCCGGCGAACGGAACGGTCCGGCCGGATCCCGGGGCTTACTTGCCTGCTTTGAGGCAGCCCGCGTGTGCGAAGTAGCGAAGATTTTTCAGGAACGTGTTCATGATGCTTCCAAAATAGCAATGACCCCCACGAATGCAAGCCTGCGAGCGACGCAGGCCTTCACGCGAAGGGAGTAGGCGGTCGGGGCAAACGTGCATCGTCTTGTGCGCATCGATGTGGGGCGTGCAGTTGGGGTACCTGCCGAAGGGCGCGGTCCGGCACCTCTCGCCCGTCGAGAAGGCGATGCTCGATGTTCCGATGCAGACCACCCAGGATCTGCCCAGCCGGCGACGGACGGGATCGTCTCACCATCCTCGATCCCGCCCCGACATTTGACATCGGGGCGAAAGTTGCGCATGACCCATCCATCATGCCAAGCTTCGTACCATTCCGTCGCGGCCTGCACCGAGCAGGGAATTTGATCGCGGGCAATTAGCCCCGGGCTCAATACGCATCCGAGCTCGGGGACCAAGGGCGCCTGCCCGCCCGATCCAGCAGCATTGATCGCCAGCGTCCGGCTTGCAACGGCACCTGACCGGGCCTTGCACTCATCGACATCTCCCTCCGACACGTCCGGCCTCAAGAGGGGTCGGGGCGCGGTTGGGGCGCTCCCGGACGTCTCCATCCACTGCTGTTCCCTGTTGCAGCCATCCTCACCGAACCCCTTTTGCTGCCTCTCACAAGGTCAGAAGTCAGATCATGGACAGACCCGAAATGAAGAACGACCAGTTTCCCATCTATGGCCGCATCAGCGGTCCGATCGTCATGATCGGCTTCGGTTCGATCGGTAAAGGCATGCTGCCTCTGATCGAACGCCACTTCGAGTTCGACAAGACCCGCTTCACGGTGATCGATCCCGTCGACACGGACCGCAGCATGCTCGACGTGCGCGGCGTTGCGCTGGTCAACGAGGCTCTTACGCCCGAGAACTACCGCGAGATCCTGACGCCGCTGCTCACGAAGGGCGGCGGACAGGGCTTTTGCGTGAACGTGTCGGTGGACACCTCGTCCCGCGCCATCATGGAACTCTGCCGTGAACTCGGCGCCCTCTACGTCGACACCGTGGCCGAGCCCTGGGCCGGCTTCTACTTCGACAAGAATGCGGGACCGGCCGAGCGCACCAACTACATGCTGCGCGAGAACATCCTCGATGCGCGCCGCCAGTCGCCCGGCGGCTCTACGGCGGTGAATTGCTGCGGCGCCAATCCCGGCATGGTGTCCTGGTTCGTCAAGCGGGCACTGCTCAATGTCGCCAGAGACATCGGCATCGAGCACGAGGAGCCGCAGAGCCGCGAGGAATGGGCCAGTCTCATGCAGCGCGTGGGCGTGAAGGGGATCCACGTCGCCGAGCGCGACACGCAGCGTGCCGAGCATCCCAAGCCCATGGGCGTGTTCGTGAACACCTGGTCCGTGGAAGGTTTCGTGTCCGAGGGCCTGCAGCCGGCCGAGCTCGGCTGGGGTACGCACGAGACGTGGATGCCCGAGAACGCTCGCACGCACGACAAGGGCTGCTGCGCGGCGATCTATCTGCTACAGCCCGGCGCGAACACGCGCGTGCGCAGCTGGTGTCCGACGCCCGGCCCGCAATATGGCTTCCTGGTGACGCACAACGAGTCGATCTCGATTGCGGATTATTTCACCGTGCGGGACGGCGACAAGGTCGCCTACCGGCCGACCTGCCACTACGCCTATCACCCGGCCAACGATGCCGTGCTCTCGCTGCACGAGATGTTCGGTAATGCCGGCAAGGTGCAGGAGAAGAACCACATCCTGACCGAAAACGAGATCGTGGACGGCAAGGACGAGCTTGGCGTCCTGCTCTATGGCCACGGCAAGAACGCCTATTGGTATGGCTCGCAGCTCTCCATCGAGGAAACCCGCAAGCTCGCGCCCTATCAGAACGCCACCGGACTTCAGGTCACCTCCGCCGTGCTCGCCGGCATGGTGTGGGCACTGGAAAATCCGAATGCGGGGATCGTGGAAGCCGACGATATCGATTTCCGCCGCTGCCTCGAGGTTCAGATGCCTTATCTCGGCCCGGTGAAGGGCTATTACACGGATTGGACGCCGCTCGACGACCGTCCCGGGTACTTCCCGGAGGATATCGCCACCTCCGATCCGTGGCAGTTTCGGAATATTCTGGTGCGATAGCCGCCACGTCATGGCCGGCCTCGAGCCGGCCATTCACGTCTTCGATGCCGATATGCTCCGCGGCAGCACGTGATCGGGGTCGGTTCAGGACCGCGGCAGGAGCCTCCCCGACACTGCGAGCCGCAGCGTCCGCAGCGCGATCCAGCCGATGATCAGGTTGGCGACGATGAAGAGCGGGGTCGCGAGGAAGGCAATCGGTCCCGTCTGCCCCCGCTCGACGAGGCGTAGGGCTGCGAGTGGCAGGGCAGAGATGCCGAAGGTGTAGGCCCACGCGGCCGGCGAGAACGGCTGCTGCCGAAGCCAGGGCACGAGGCGCAACATGACGAGCGCCTGGAGCAGTGCGTACCCGAACAGCATCTGGACGAAGCGGTCCGGCGGCCCCTCGGTGACGGCGAGATATGCGACGGATCCGACCGCCGGGGTGGCAAGATGCAGTCCCATCGTGGCGCGCAGCCCCACGGGCAGGGCATGGGTCATCAGGCGGTGCAGCACAATGGATTCCAGCACGACCATCGACAGGAAACCCGCGCCGAAGAAAAGCAGTCCGGCATCGGGATAGCCGAAGGACCCGCAGGTGACGGCACTGACGAAGCATCCGCCCACCGTGGGCATGTACAGGGTGGGGGTGGTCGCATCCGTGTGGCGTCCGCCCTGCCACAATGTGCCGACCATCCAGGCGCTGAACATGACCTGGCTCGCGGCGCCCAGCATGAACATCGCCCATGCCGCGGCAGGCAGGTAGGGGGCAACTGCAATTGAGGCGATGAGGGTCGCTACCGGAACCAGCGCGATGAAGAACGCCTGGATTGGATGTCGGAACTCGGTGAGCGCCGCCTCCCGGGAGATCACCCACTTCCGAATGTACAGCGCCATCCAGACGAGCCAGACGAATGCCGCTGCGAGGGACAGGGCCTCACCGACCGGAGCGGGGACACCCCATACCCTGGCAGCGGCGCGCCACCCGTTGCCGAGCCCGCCAAGGCCGAGGACCATGCCGAAGAAGGTCGATGGAATGACGATTGCCGCAACAGGATGCCGGGATCGTATGGCCTGTGAGGCCATTTCATCGGAGGCCGGCCCGATCCGTTCGGGCGAGGGGGCAACATTGGACATGGCGGCGGCCTTAGATGGGGACTGATGGTTCAGCCTTCGCGGCTGCCTGTTGCGGGACGGCGAAGCGGCCTTCCTCAGCCTTGTGGAAGTACTGGCTCGCCACGAGCATGCCCTTGGCGATGCGGATGGGCGGAATGCAGGTCAGCAGGAGGAACGGCCCTGACGTGAGCAGGTGTACCCAGACGGACGGCTCCCACATGATCTCGACCCAGACGCCGAAACCGGCCGCCGGAATGCCCATGATGATCATGATGAAGAAGGCCGGGCCGTCAGCCGGGTCGGCGAAGGAATAGTCCAGGCCGCAGGCCTCGCAACGTGGGGCGAGCTTGAGGAAGCCGTTGAACAGGCGGCCCTTGCCGCACCTTGGGCAGCGGCACATCAGTCCGTGCTTGAGGATGGCTTCCCTGGCCGAAGGGTTCATGGTCATGTCGGCTCCTTCCGATATGCCTCACGTATCCATCGTGAAGATTTTGTATGGGTTGAATATCCATACAAATAATACTAGATTTTTCCCGAAATTACGCTGCCATTTGTCCTATTAAGGATCATGACAGGCTCGTAAATGTATCGCGCATGTCGTGGTGAGTCCGTACATTTATAAGACAAGAAGGTCAATGACACATGTTGTCCTGGATACCGATGCTTGAGGCGGGAAGCGGACCCAAGTACCGCGCCATTGCCGAGGCCCTGCTGGCCGACGTGCAGTCCGGCCGTCTCAAGCCCGGCCATCGCCTGCCGGCGCAGCGCCAGCTCGCAAAGGAGCTCGGCGTTGACCTGACCACCGTCACCCGTGCCTTCAACGAGGCGCGCCGGATGGGTTTGATCGAGGCCAATACAGGCAGCGGAAGCTATGTGAGACGGAGAGTTGACGACCGGGAACAGGCTGCGCCTGCCGGATTACCGATCATCGACCTGAGCATGAACATGCCGCCGCAGCCTCCTGAAGCGAGACTGCGCGAGCGCCTCCAGGAAGGGATCGCAGGCGTGCTCTCCTCTCCGCATGGGCTGATGCATCTGCATTATCAGGAGAGCGTCGGCGCCGGTCCCGATCGCGTCGCCGGCGCTCGCTGGCTCGCAGGGCGTCTCGGCACGGTTCCGGTCGACCGCATCGCTGTGACCGGAGGAGCCCAGACGGCGCTCTATGCCGTCGTGCGGATTCTCGCCCAGCCGGGCGATGCCATCTGTGTTCCTGATCTGACCTATCCAGGCCTGCGAGCTATTGCCGAGCAACTCAAGGTGCGGCTGGTTCCGGTGGCTATGGACACGGAGGGGCTTGATCCCGCTGCACTGGAGGAGGCGTGCGGGCGCGAGCAGCCGAAGGCGGTCTATTGCGTGCCCACCATTCACAACCCCACGACTGCGACCATGTCGGCCAAGCGGCGTGAAGCCATTGCCGAGGCAGCACGGCGCAAAGGCGTCGCGATCATCGAGGACGATGCCTACGGAGCACTGCCCCGACAGGCCCCGGTGCCGATCGCTGCAATTGCGCCCGAAATCACCTGGCACATCGCGACCCTGTCGAAATGCGCGACGCCGGCCCTGCGTACCGCCTATGTCGTCACGCCGGGCTTCGCCGACACCCTGCGCCTGGCGGCCGAGATCCGCGCCATGTCCCTGATGATGCCGCCCCTCATGGCAGCACTGGCATCGCGGTGGATCCTCGACGGCACGCTGGAGACCATCACGGCGGCCATCCGCGAGGAGAGCGCCGCCCGCCAGACCATCGCGCGACGGATCCTGCAGGGCCACGAGTTCCAAGCGCATCCGGAGGGTCATCATCTCTGGCTGACGCCACCGGAGCGCTGGCGTCGGGTCGACCTCGACCTCCATGCGCGGCAGTCAGGTCTTGCGCTTGTGCCGAGCGAGGCCTTCGCGGTGGGAGCCGCCCCGGATGCCATCCGCATCTCCCTCGGGGCGGCGCAGAACCGAGCCGTGCTGGAGCGGGGACTGGGTCTGCTGGCGACTTTCCTGGCTCATGGCCCCAGCGTCCTGTCCTCAATCGTGTGAGCAGGAGCCTCGCACTCACCGATGATGTTGAACGGCTTTAGAGCGTGGGAAAGCCGCAATCCATCTTCTACCAAAGCCGTTTGGCATCGCCAAAACTCAAACCGACCTTCCGTGTTTCCGCACTCCTCCACTTACATCGAAGTGGTTGAACGTTCCTTCAGATGGATGCGCATGACGATATCCTGATCGTAGTTTCCAAATCCGCGACCGAAAATGTTGATGCCACCAGGGTGTCGGGCTGTTTCGTCGATCCCGACCCGCAACCGGATTCCGTGGTGCTTATCGAGTTCGAGCTTGTCGAGCGTCACGTCGGATATCTGAACATCGTTGACGGACGTTCCGCTCCGGGTGATTTGCCAGGTCACGAGTTTGCCGTATTGGGAGCCTTCCAGCTTCCACCAATGAGGCGTGTAGAGACCGCGCTTGTCGCCGAAATCACTCGGCGAAATCCAGCTTCCCACTTTGACGTTGTTGATCCAGAGGCTGATTTCGGACGGCCAGTCGAGGCTCGTGCCCGGAACCTCGGACGACAGCTCCATGACGAATTCGAGCCTGTCGATCTTGGCGCCGAGGACCTTGCCGTTGTTGGGAAACTTGTATTCGACGAAGCCCCGCCTGAACCAGATCAGGGAGGCGTTCATGCGATGCGGATCGAGAAAGAGATCGGGCACATCGAGAACGCCCAGGACGCTCTCCGTGGAGCAGAGTCCGCAGGGCGCGCTCACATCGCAGCTCGTATAGAGGCCAATTGGCATGGAGACTTCGATGTGGTCCTTGCTCTTGAGCGGATCCTCGTCGTCGAAACGGATGATGATCTCGTCATAGCGAACCGAGCAGACTTTCTGCTGGCCCTTCGAAGCCTTGATGGTTGCCGTCTCGATCAGCCCGGCACGCTCCAGCACCTGGACATGGGTCGCGATCGTGGATTGAGGCAGGTCGAGAGCGTCGCTGATTTCATTGACGTTCAACGGACCCTGCGCCCGCAGCAGCTTGAGGATCCGAATCCGGCCGGGTGAAGCGATTCCTCGCAGGGTCTCGGAGCTCTCCTCCGCGACCAGGGTCAGGAATTTTCTTTTGAATGTCGACATGGGTCGCTCGGCTGGAAGGTTGCAGAGAGCGGAAAGCAATCTGATGCCAGCTTTATGTATCAAAAGTTCCGATATGTATCAATGCTACTGTTGACCGATCCCAAAAACTGAGGGCTAACTGATGAAAAAGATAAAAATCAACCCTGGAGGAGCGCCAATGCGAATTCTACGCCTGCTTACCGTTGCCACCGGTCTGGCCCTGGCAGCGACCACCGCAATGTCTCAGACCAATGTTCCGGGTGTGCCGCGCAACGAGACGATCATTCTCGAAAACCCGGAGGGTACGATCAAGAATCCCGGATGGTTCAACATCTGGACCATCAATGCGGGCGGTCAGTACACCGGCCTGCATCAGCTCGCGCTTGATACGCTCTGGTACATCGATCCCGAACGCGGGCTCGATGGTGTTTGGCAAAACTCGCTCGCGGCGGAAAAGCCGATCTACAACGCGGATTTCACCGAGATGACGGTGAAGCTGCGTCCCGGGATCTACTGGAGCGATGGTGTCGAGTTCACGCCCGACGATCTCATCTACACGGTCGAGACCCAGATCAAGAACCCGGGCATGCGCTGGAGCGCTCTTCTGGCGCTCAACGTCGAGAGCGTCTCATCCCCGGAGCCGTGGACGGTGGTGTTCAAGCTGAAGAAGCCGAACTCACGATTCCACTCGCTCTTCACGGTTCGGTTCAACGCGATCTGGATCATGCCGAAGCATGTGTTCGAGAAAGCGGCCGACCCCCAGAAGTTCGATTTCAATCCGCCGGTTTCTCTCGGCGCCTACAAGATCCATAGCTTCGATCCTGACGGAAAGTGGTACATCTGGCAGAAGCGCGACGACTGGCAGCGCACCACTCTTGGGCGCTACGGCGAGCCGGGTCCGAAATATGCGGCCTATATCGATCCTGGGCCCCCAGACAAGCGCGTGATCGCGCAGCTCAATCACAACTTGGACGTCGTGCACGACATTGCTCCCGAGGGCATGTTCACCCTGACCAAGCAGTCGCCGAGCCTCAAGACCTGGTTCCCGAATTTCCCCTTCGCGCACCCCGATCCGACCCTCCCGTCGGTGATCTTCAACATGCAGAATCCAGCCTTCCAGAACCGCGACGTGCGGTGGGCGCTGGCTCTTCTGATCGATGTCAAAGCCGTGTCGATGGCGTCCTATCGCGGTGCCGCGACGCTCTCGCCGATCGGGATCCCACCCACGGGAACGCATCCGGACGATTATCACATCCCGCTCCAGGAGTGGCTTGCGTCCTACGAGATCGACACCGGCAAGAGCAAGATCAAGCCCTATGATCCGACCATCGGCAACCAGATCGCCGACATGCTGCGTCCCACGATGAAGGAACAGATCCCGACGGATCCGGCGGAGATCAGGAAGGCGTTCGGCTACGGCTGGTGGAAGCCGAACCCGCAGGCGGCCACGGAACTCCTCGAAAAGGCCGGCTACACGAAACGCGGCAATGCCTGGTACACGCCCGACGGCAAACCATTTTCCATCAAGCTCATGGTCGAGGGCGATAGCCGCCCGATCCTGACCCGGGCCGGAACCATGATCGTGCAGCAATGGCGCCAGTTCGGCATTGACGCGAAGACGGAGGTCGCCCAGGGCACCACGATGCTGGACCGACGCATCGCGGGCGATTTCGAGACGCTGATTTCCTGGAGCGTCGAGACCTATGGCGGTCATCCGGACCTGTCGTTCTTCCTCGACAGCTGGCACTCCCAGTTCGTCGCAGCTCCGGGCAAGACCCAGTCGCCTCGCAACTGGCAGCGTTGGAGCAATCCGGAGCTCGACAAGATCATCGAGGAGGTGCGCCGGATCTCGTTCGACGACAAGCGCACGGTCGAACTCGGTCGTGACTACGCCAAGCTCATCGTTCGCGAGATGCCGATTATCCCGCTGATGGCCTACAACGTCTTCACGGCCATGGATGAAACCTATTGGACAGGATACCCGACGGCGGAAAATCCCTATGCCAATCCCGTGCCGAACTGGGGCAACTCCCGCTCGATGATGGTGAAGCTGAAGCCCAAGCAGCCATAGCGCGCAGACAACTCCTTACTTTCCTCAGACAAGGAGCGGTCCATGAGGGCTTACCTAGCCTATCTGTCCAAGCGGCTCGTGCAGTTTGTCGTCGTCGTCTTCGTCGGGATCAACGTCACCTACCTGGTGACGCATATGACCCCGATCAATCCGGTCGAGCAATCGATCTCGGCTGCGACGTCCTATGGGGCGACCAGCCCGGAAGCCATCGAGATGATGCGGCAATCGCTGCGCCAGCTCTATGGGCTCGAGGGCACGCCCTTCGAACAGTACGTGTCGTTCTGGAAGCGGGTCCTGGTCGGTGATTTCGGCCCCTCCTTGTCGGCCTTTCCAACACCGGTCTCGCAGCTCATCCTGCGAGCCCTTCCCTGGACCGTCGGACTCCTGCTGGTCTCCACGCTTCTGACGTGGGTCCTCGGCAATCTGCTCGGCGGCCTCGCCGGCTATTACCGCAACAGCCGCATCCTCAAGGCGTTCGGCGTCTTGAGCATGGGAATCCACCCGATCCCTTACTACGTCGTCGCCTTCGTCCTTCTCATCATCTTCGGCTTTCTCTGGCCGGTCCTGCCGATCAGCGGCGGCGCCACGATGGCGTCGGACCGCTCCAACACCGTCGCCTTTGCGCTCGATGTTATGGTCCATTCGATCCTGCCCGTGCTTTCGCTCATGGCGGTCGGCATCGGTGGATGGTTCATGGGGATGCGTTCCCTCGTGTCCAACATCGTGACGGAGGACTACGTGGTCTATGCGGAGCTGGCGGGCGTCAGGCGCGGCAAGATCCTGCGGTCCTATGTGATGCGCAATGCCCTCGGCCCTCAGGTCACGGGCCTCGCCCTGCAGCTGGGTGCCATCTTCAACGGCGCGATCATCACCGAGCAGGTCTTCGGCTACCCGGGCGTCGGATCGCTCCTGATCAGCGCGGTCCATGCCGGCGACTACAGCCTGGTTCTCGGCATCACCACCGTCTCGATCGTGGCCGTCTCCGCCACTGTCCTGCTGATCGATCTCCTCTATCCCCTGATCGACCCGCGCGTGGAGGCACGCTGATGAACACCCTCAGGATCCTTCGCGACCTCTTACGGTACAACATCGAATTCGCCATCGGGCTGATCCTCGTCCTGATCGTGCTGGCCGTGGCTCTCTGCTCCTTCTTCGCACCCTATCCGCCGATGGACGTGTATGTCGTGCCGCCCGATGTGCCGCCTTCGTGGGAATATCCGCTGGGCACCACGTCGCGCGGGCAGGACGTGTTCTGGCAACTCACCTTCGCGATCCGGAACACCCTTCTCTTCGGCCTCGTAGTGGCGGCTCTCAGCCGTGTCATATCGCTCCTGGTCGGCCTGATTTCGGGCTACAAGGGAGGCTGGGTCGACCGGGTCCTGATGTCGATCAACGACACCTTCGTCGTTGTCCCGCTCTTTCCCATCCTCGTGCTGTTCTACTTCATCATGCGGGACCAGATGACCTGGGCGATGCTCGCCATCATCACCGCGCTGCTGGGATGGGCCTACGATGCACGGCTGATCCGGTCAATTGCCATGAGCCTACGAACCCGCGAGTTCACCCGCCAGGCCGTGTTCTCCGGCATGAGCACCGGAAAGATCGTCCTCCAGGAGCACCTGCCGTTCGTCCTGCCGATCGTGTTCTCGACGACCATGAACAATATCAACTGGTCGATCGGCATCGAAGTGACGCTGTCTGTCCTGGGCTTCACCGACATCAACACCCCCACCATCGGTGGCATGATCTACTGGGCAAACCAGCATACCGCCATGGTGTCGGGCATCTGGTGGTGGATCACATTTCCGGTCCTGCTGGTGATCATGCTGTTCATCGGCCTGTTCCTGCTCGCCATTTCGATGAACGAATACATCGATCCGCGCAGCCGCCTCAGCCGGCTTGGGGGGCAGGCATGATCGCAGAACTTCGCTCCATCCCTTCCTCCATCGAATTGCTGGCGCCGCAGGCCGCTCCGCTGCTCACGGTCGACGGACTGAAGGCCTATTACAAGGTGAAGCTGTTCGGCATAGACCGCGAAGTGCGGGCGGTGGACGACGTCAGCCTCAAGATCAACCGAAATGAGATCTACGGCCTCGCGGGCGAGTCGAGTTCCGGCAAGAGCTCCCTCATCAAGACCATCGCGGGAGCTATTCGTCCTCCGCTCAGGGTGGTCGAAGGCTCGGTGCGCTTCGCTTTCAAAGATGGGGAGCGGGACATCTACAAGCTTTCGCGGCACGAATTGTCGGCGATCCGCTGGAGCCACCTGTCCTATATCATGCAGGGCTCCATGAGCGTGCTGAACCCGGTTCGGCGGATCAAGCACGCCTTCGCGGATTTCGCTTTGCCGCATGTGGCCGCCAAAGGCGCCGACTTCACCCGCCTCGTGGAGCGGCACCTCAAGCGCCTCCACCTCGATCCCGCGGTTCTCCAGGCCTATCCCCATGAGCTGTCCGGCGGCATGCGGCAGAGGGTGACCATTGCTCTCGCGACGATCTGCAGCCCGGAATTTATCATCGCCGACGAGCCGACGACGGCGCTGGACGTGATCGTGCAGAAAGGGGTTCTTTCGATGATCCGGGAAATCCAGCAGGAATTCGGATCATCGGTCATGTTCGTGACCCACGACATGGCGGTTCACGCCAACCTGACCGACCGGCTCGGCATCATGTATGCCGGCCGTCTGGTGGAGGAGGGTAGGACCCGGGACGTGTTCAAGAGGCCGCTTCATCCATATACCACGCACCTGATTTCGAGCCTGCCGCGCATCGGGGACGAGGCGCCGAAGAAAGGCCTCGAAGGCTCGCCCCCGAGTCTTGCCGATCCGCCTCCGGGGTGCCGGTTCCATCCTCGTTGCCCACTCGCCATCGACATCTGCCGCCGGGAGGCTCCGCCCATGGTGGAACTCCTGCCCGGGCATCGGACAGCCTGCCACGTTGCTCAAGCCGATCCTACCAGGGTTCGGACGGTCGCATAAGGAGGCGAGCGCATGAGGCCGAACCTTCTCGACGTCGAATGCGTCAACAAGGTCTTCACGAGAGGCGGTTTCGTATCGCGGCGGGTGACCCATGCCGTAAGCGACGTCAGCTTCTCCCTTGCGGCGGACAAGCCCGAGGTGTTCACCATCATCGGTGAGTCAGGCAGCGGGAAGACGACTCTCGCGGGCATGATCCTGAACAGCTTGGCCCCCACGAACGGTCAGATCCGCTTCCGTGGGCAGGACCTGCGCGATATCCGTAGCCGCCGTGCCCGGCTTGAATTCATGAGCCATGTGCAAGCGATCTTCCAGAACCCGTTCGATGCTTTCAATCCTCTGAAGCGCGTCGATCGCTACCTGTTCAGCGCGGCCCAGCGCTTTACGGAATGCCGAAACTCCGAGGAGACGGCAGAGCGTGTGGACGAGGCGCTGAACAAGGTCGGCCTGTCGCTCGCCGAGGTGCGGGGGCGCTATCCGCACGAGATGTCGGGCGGGCAGCTCCAACGCGTGGCGATCGCGCGTGCACTCGTGTCGAATCCGTCCCTGATCGTCGCCGACGAACCGGTGTCGATGATCGACGCATCGCTCCGCATGACCGTGATCAACCTGTTCAAGAAGCTGCGCGACGAATTCGGCGTCTCGATCATCTACATCACGCACGACCTGGCGACCGCCTATTACATCAGCGACCGTCTGATCATCATGCAGAAGGGCAGGGTGGTCGAGGGCGGCGACGCTCGGACGGTGCTGGCCGCGCCGCAACATCCCTATTCCATCAAGCTGCGCCAAGCGGTCCTGTCGGTCGACGATGCCTGGCGCGACAACAGCTTCACGGGCGGCATGCCCGCGGCCGCCACCTGATCCTCTTTCCAGCCTGCCGATGGTTCACACAAACCGAGACCGCACCTTACTGATCGGAGCCTCCCCATGAAAGAAGCCAAAGTCACCATTGACCGCGATTTCGCCATTGCGGAAACGGATCCCCGTCTCTTCGGGGCCTTCGTCGAGCATTTGGGACGATGTGTTTACGGCGGCCTTTACGAGCCGGGCCATCCAAGCGCCGACGAACGGGGATTCCGGAAGGACGTGCTCGAACTCGTCCGCGAACTCGGACCGACGATCATCCGCTATCCGGGCGGAAACTTCGTCTCCGGATACAACTGGGAGGACGGCGTCGGCCCCGTGGAGGACCGTCCGCGCCGGCTCGATCTCGCCTGGATGTCGACCGAGCCGAACACGTTCGGTACCAACGAGTTCATGGACTGGTGCCAGGCGGCCGGCGTGGAGCCCATGATGGCCGTCAACCTCGGCACCCGGGGCCCCGACGATGCCCGTCGTCTGCTGGAATATTGCAACTTTCCCGGTGGGACGGAACTATCGGATCTGCGCCGCGCTCATGGATGGGAGAAGCCGCACAACGTGAAATTCTGGTGCCTGGGCAACGAAATGGACGGCCCATGGCAGATGGAGACCAAGACCGCCTGGGAGTACGGGCGAATCGCCTCCGAGGCCGCCAAGCTCATGAAATGGATCGATCCGACGATCGAGCTCGCGGCCTGCGGTTCCTCCTCACGCAACATGCCGACCTTCGGCACCTGGGAGGATACGGTCCTCGAGCACTCGTTCGACCACGTCGAGTACATCTCCCTGCACACCTACCTGAACAACTATGCGGACGATACGCCGGCCTTCCTCGCGAGCCCGGACCTGATGGACAGCTTCATCGAGGAGGTTGTCGCCATCGCCGACGCGGTCGCCGCCCGGCGGCGCTCGCCCAAGCGGATCATGCTGAGCTTCGACGAATGGAACGTCTGGTACCGGACCCGGCGCAAGAACGAAGGTCGGGTGAAGCTTGGTTGGCCCGTAGCACCCCAAATCCTCGAGGAAATCTACAACATGCAGGATGCGCTTGCCTTCGGAGGCGCCTGCATCTCCCTGCTCAATCATGCGGATCGCGTGAAGTCGGCCTGCCTGGCGCAGCTGGTGAACGCCATTGCGCCCATCATGACCGAAACCGGCGGGCCTGCCTGGCGGCAGACGATCTTCTATCCGTTCAAGGACATGAGCACTCTCGGCCGCGGCACAGTGCTGCAAACGAAGGTGAACTCGCCGACCTACGAGACGACGTACTACGATCCGCGCGGCACGTCCGACCTGCGGTACCCGATCTCGGAAGTGCCCTATCTCAAGCTGTCGGTGGTTCATAACCACGATGAGGGTTGCATCACCATCTTCGCGCTCAATCGCAGTCTCGACGAGAGCTTGTCCATGGAAGCGATCGTGCGCGGCTTCGACGGTCTCGCGGTCAAGGACGCACACCAGCTGCGCAACGACGACTTGATGGCGGTCAACACGAAGGACGCACCGGACACGATCAGGCCCGCTCCACTGGAGGGTGTCGAGATTTGGGGAGAACAGGTCCGGGCCAAGCTCACGCCCGCCTCGTGGAATGTTATTCGGCTGGAAGTGAACAAGCATTGATGGCTTGAGCTGGACTGCCGCAGAAATGATGCCTGAGAGATCAGGTCAGCGAACCGCCAGGAGAGACCATTCCCTCCTGGCGCTTTCCTGCGTTCGATGCTTGACCGAAGAAGCTCTGTTTCGGTTCGGCCGAACTATCTTTCAATCACGGATCCAAGACCAGTGCCGGGTCGGAAGTCTGGATACAGGTTTGGATGACAGGAAGAAGCCATGTCCGAGAGGAAGTTGTTCTGATGACCGGTGCCTCCAGCAGAACCGGTGAGGCGATGGCCCTGGAGCTGTCCAAAGCCGGTCACACGATCATCGTGGGCGCACGCCGAATGGACCGTCTGCAAGGCTTCGTGCCCTGTCGAGATCGTGCTGTATGAAAGTCGGTCCGTGGCGCCTTCAGCCCCGCCCATCCGTGAATTGAGCGAGATCCCACAGATTACTGTAGATGTCCTCGAACACCGCGACTGCGCCGTAGGGAGCCTGCTTCGGCTCACGAATGAACGTGACGCCCGATGCAACCATGGCGGCGTAATTATGCCGCCCGCAAAGTGGAGCATTGGCATCGCAACCTCAATTGCAATGCCATTCTGCGCCGGCACTTCCTGCATTGCGTTTAATCAGTTGTGTGCTTTCTTCTCGGACCTCTTAAGCTGAAGCGTCCATGGGCTGGGGGGCAGACCCGGCACGGCCAAGCATACGCCGAAGGTTTCGGAAAGGTTGTCAGAACTTAGGACGCTTTCGGCAGAGCCGGTTGCTATGAGGCGGCCTGACCGCATGAGAGCCAGAGTGCTGCCATATTCAGCCGCCAGCTGAAGGTCGTGAAGGACGGCCACGACAGTGACGCCATTTCGCGTCAGGCATCTGGCCTTCTCGAGAAGCGAAAGCTGATGCTTCAGGTCGAGACTTGCGACGGGCTCGTCCAGAAAGAGCACCTGCCGTGCCTCGACCGTTCGGCCTGCGGCAAGCTGGGCAAGAACGCGCGCGAAATGCACGCGCTGCCGTTTTCCTCCCGAGAGGGTCTGATAGTTTTGCCCTGCAAGATGCGCCACATCCGCTTCTTCCAGAGCCTCAACAACAAGATGCAGCCGCTGGACGCGACTCAAGCCGCGACCGATCCCCTCGACACCGAGGCGGGCGACTTCCAATACGGTGAACGGAAAGCCGAGTTCGGAGGCCTGTGGCATCACGGCTCGGCCATGAGCGAGCCTCCAGGCTGGAATTGTGGGAAGCGGCACGCCGTTGAAAACAACCTCGCCCTGGCTCGGCGCGAGTTCGCCGCACAGGACCCGCAGGAGAGTCGACTTTCCGGCACCGTTCGGACCGATGATGATCGTGAATGACTCGCCCGCAATCGACAGGTCGATGTCCTCGATCAGCGCCCGTCCCCCGGCTCGGTAGGAGACGCGCCGTGCTTCGTAAATCGGGCTCATAGAGCGATCCCTCCCTGACGCCTCAGCAGGAGCCACAGGAAGAAGGGCGCGCCGAAGGTCGCGGTGAGAATTCCGATGGGCAATTCCGCCGGAGCCGCGATGGTGCGGGCCACCGCATCTGCGGCAACGAGAAGGGCGGCGCCGAGCAGCGCGGAAGCGGGCAAGAGCATGCGATGATCCGGGCCAGCGGTAAGGCGCAGCACATGCGGCACGACGATCCCGACGAAACCGATCATCCCCGAGCACGCCACCGACGCGCCGACGGCAACGGCGACGAGCAGGATCGTTACGGCTTTCACGCGCTGGACGGGGATGCCGAGATGAAAGGCTTCTGCTTCGCCCAGCGCCAAGGCATTGAGACCGCGTGCCAGGAACGGCGTGACGAGAAGGACCGGAAGGATTAGCGGCGTCGCCGTTGCCACCTTGGTCCAGGTAGCGCCGCTGAGGGAGCCGAGAGACCAGAAGGAGAGATCGCGCAATTGCCGGTCGTCACTCACGTAAGAGAGAAAGCCCATGAACGCACCCGAGAGGGCGCCGAACGCGACGCCTGCAAGCAGCATCACGGCGACCGATGTGCGCCCATGACGTGTCGCGACGAGATAAAGCCCGAAGGTGGTAATCAATCCGCCGACGAAAGCGCCGACGGGAAGCGCGGTGAACGGCAACGGCCCGATCAAGGGAGACAATAGCGCATCACCGGCTACGATGGTGGCTGCGGCAGCCAGGGCGGCGCCTGCGGAAACACCCACGAGGCCTGGATCCGCGAGGGGATTGCGGAATAGCCCTTGCATCAGCGCGCCCGAACAGGCGAGAGCTGCGCCGACCAGAAGCCCAAGCAGCAGGCGGGGCAGGCGCACCTGCAGGATGATCAGCGCTTCGCCCGAAGGCGCGGATGCATGTTCCGTGATGATCGAGAGAACCCGCGACAGGGGAATGCCCATCGCGCCTGTCCCCAAGGCAACACCACTGACGAGAATGACGAGGCAGCTGAGCGCGATCATCAGCATGGGTCCGCGGTTGCGCATCGACCCGAGTCCGTTCCTGGCCATGGCAAGCACCGTCACGGCTGACATGCCTTGTCGATCTGGTCTGGATGGAGGGCTGCCATGAGTTCGCGCGCGGCAGCGGGCGTCCGTGGGCCGAAGCCGAGGAGATAGAGCGAATCCATCACGACGAGCCTGTGTCTTGCGGCGGCCGGGGTGGCTGCGAAAGCGGGAAACGTGAAAGGATCCTGTGCCGCGCCGCCAGGGCCGTGGTTCATCATTACGATGGCGTCAGGTGCAGCCGCGATGAGACCCTCGTCGGACATCGGTTTCCAGCCGCTCAGCGAAGAGGCTGCGTTCGCAGCACCCGCAAGTGAAAGCATGGCGTCCGCCGTCGTGCCCTGTCCGCCGACGAGAGGGCGACCGTTCTGCAACGAGAGTACGAACAGGGCGCGCGTGGGCTGCTTGATGCGCGTTCTCGTTGCCGTCAGCTCGGCAAAGCCTGCCTCGATCTCCTGGATCAGCGCCGCGCCTCGCTCCGGCACATCGAGGGTCTGTGCGATCACCTTCACGCGTTCCACGATTCCGTCGGCGCTCGGGCGGTCAGGAACGCGCAAGATCTTGATCCCGGCCTGCTCGATCAGCCGTATCGCATCCGGAGGACCTGCTCCTTCGGCGGCGATCACGAGCGTAGGGTCGAGGGACAGCACACCCTCGGCGCCCAGTGCACGGATATAGCCAACATTGACATTCGTCTTGAGAGCCTCCGCCGGATAGAGGCTTGTGGAATCCACGCCGACGATTCCGGCCTCCTGGCCGAGGCGGTAGAGGATCTCGGTCACCGCACCGCCGACGCTGACGATCCGAGGAGCGGAGGCGGCCTTGGCGCGGCGTGCGGCAAGCATCAGCACGGGAACAGCGATCAAGGCGCGACGGGAGAACGACGTCATGGGAAGCGTTCCTTACTTGGTGAGAATGAGTTTGCCGTTCGCCGTGACCCGCAGGCGGTAGCGTTCGCCCCGGTGAACCAGCACCACCTCCCGGCCTGTCCCGATAAGGCTCGCCACATCCACCTCCCGCATGGGGCTAGGCCTGTCGCCTTTCGAATCCGAGGATGGCTGCGGGTTTTGCACGACACTCTCCAGTTTTTACGCGCTCTAAATTTAACTCTAGAAAGTCGACTCATGTATTCGTAGTTTAGAATAGTGTAAAACTGTCTTTCTACGAGTCTCTATTGACCCGGATAATTGATTTGGATATCGGATGTAAAGCCTCTTTCTGAACCGGAGGGGCAATAGCCAGCCAGCGTGATTTCGTTTCCGCGCCAGCCAGCCAGTCGTCAATGAAAAATACTATCAAAGACTGGGATCGTCAGGATGTTTACTCTCCTGCGCGAAGGCCTTCGCGCGTCTACCTCGCCTCTCGCCCTTCTCGTTCTCGCGCCCTTGGCCGGGTTGCCCTTCGCTTCGGCGGCTTTGGCGCAAAGCGCGCCGGCCACACGGCCTCTTCCCAGTGAAGACGATGTCCTGATGCTCGACACCGTGACGATCACGTCGGGCAAGACGGAAGATAAGGTGATCAACGATCTGGCCGGATCGAGTGTCGTGACGCGCCAGCAGATCGATCGCCTGCAATCCTCACGCATCTCCGACGTTCTGCAGAGCGTGCCCGGCGTGGCGGTGCAGGAAACCGGGACGGATCCCGGGCAGGCCATCAACATTCGCGGCCTGCAGGATTTCGGTCGCGTGAACGTGCTCGTGGATGGGGCGCGGCAGGATTATCAGGTGAGCGGGCACGGCGCGAACGGCACCTTCTATCTCGATCCGGAACTGATCGGGCAGGTGGATGTGGTGCGCGGCCCTGTTTCTACGGTTTACGGTTCGGGCGCCATCGGCGGCGTGGCCTCCTTCCGCACCCGCACCATCGACGACATCCTCAATCCGGACGAGAAATACGGAGCGGTGCAGAGAACGGGCTACGGTACGAACGGCGCCGGCATCTTCACCAACAGCATGGTGGGCGCACGCCTCGGAACGGCCGCGGATGTCTTCGGACAGTTCCTCTATCGCAACACCAACAATTACTACGATGGGAATGGCGACAAGATCCGGGATTCCGGTTCCGAGCTGACGTCGGGCCTGTTCAAGTTCAACGTTTATCCGGCCGACGGACACACGATCAGCGGTTCTGCTCTGTTGCAGAACTATACCTTCGCCAATAACGGCGACACCGGTGTCGGTACGCGGTTCTCCAATGATGTGGTCGCCAACACCTACACGCTCGGCTATCGCTTCGCCCGGCCCGACGTCCCCTGGCTCGATCTGAGCATGAAGGCCTATTACACCTCGACGACGGACGACAAGAATGTTCTCACGCCCAGCAGAACCTATGGCTCTCTCGGGGTGAGGCCGGGCGCTCTCCTGAGCTACAGCATGGAGACGATCGGCCTTGATATCAGCAATACGGCCCGGTTCGAGGCCGGCGGCCTCGCCCATGCCCTGACGTTCGGCGTCGACGCTGCGCAGGACCAGGCGGAGACCGTCGACCGCGCAGGCGGGTACGGATCGGCCTTCACGCCTTCCGGCGAACGCACGCTCATGGGCGGTTTCATTCAGGACGAGGTGCGCTTCACCCCATGGCTGCGGGCCATCGGCGCGCTGCGCTTCGACGGCTATGACCTCGAAGGCGGCGGCATCCATGCCGACGGATCGCGTGTCTCACCCAAGATCACCGTGGGCGTCGAGCCCATCGCGGGTATCGAGTTTTACGGAACCTACGCGGAAGGCTACCGCGCCCCCTCGATCACCGAGACCCTGATCCAGGGATCCCACCCATTCCCGATCTTCAATATTCTGCCCAATCCCTCGCTTCGCCCCGAGGTCGCGCACAATCTCGAAGGCGGCGTCAACATCCAGTATGACAACGTGCTGAATGCCGACGACAGCTTCCGCGCCAAGATCTCGGTCTTCCATAACGAGATCGACGATTACATCGACACCGTCAATGTCGGTCCGGTGTACAATGTGCCGGTCGTTCCCGGCATGCCCGTGAGCGTCTGTGCCTTCATGCCGGGCCTGTGCCTCATCGGCATCCAGGATCAGCAGTATCAGAACATCGCCCGAGCCAGCCTGCAAGGAGCGGAGCTGGAGGCAGCCTATGATTGGGGCAAGGGGTTCGTTACCGTAGCGGGTACCATCATCGAAGGCGAGAATGAGACGACGGGCGGCCCGCTCAACTCGGTCTATCCCGACCGGCTCAGCACCACCGTTGGTTTCCGGCTGCTCGACGATAAGCTGACGCTCGGTTCCCGCCTGACCTTCGTGGCCGACAGTGAGACCAAGGTCGCAAATCCGACAAAGGGCTATGGTCTTGTCGATCTGTTCGCGTCCTACCGATACGACGAGAACATCAGCGGCGACATCACCATCCAGAATGTGTTCGACCGGCAATATGTTCAGTATCAGAACAGCCAGGCAAGCCCCGGCCTCACGGCAAAATTCAGTCTCAACGTGAAGTTTGCAAGCCGCTAAGCGGCTTGCTCCAACAAGGATCCATCTCTCCATGTTCATCGCCATGAACCGCTTCAAGGTCCTGAAGGACGCCACGGACGAGTTCGAGCAGCGTTGGCTCTCGCGCGAGAGCCATCTGCACGAACTCGATGGTTTCATCGAGTTCCACATGCTCCGCGGGCCGGAGCGCGAGGACCATGTGCTCTATTCCTCGCATACCTTGTGGGCCAGCAAAGCGCATTTCGAGACCTGGACGCGCTCGGAGCAATTCCGTGCCTCGCATACGCGCGCCAGCACGAACGGCAACAAGCCTCTGACGCTCGGCCACCCGGAATTCGAGGGATTCGAGGTGATCCAGACCATCGGCCGCACGACGAAGACCGCCTGATGAGCACGAGCGTGACGGCCATGACACAGGATGTGAAAGCCTTGATCCGGGAGGATCTCGCAGCGAAGCCCGACGGGGTTCTGGAAGCGGTCGCAGAGGCGCGCAGCGTGCCGCTCCAAAGGGTGCTCGATTGCCTCGAGCCCCAAGCGGCGGCACGCGTGTCCGGCGATCTTTTCGAGACGGTTTGGAGCGACCTCACCGGCTGGGGAGATATCACGTTCGTGGTTCACACCCGTGACGGCGTGTTCGAGTGCAAGGGCAGCGTGCCGCCGGGAACGGTGGGGCGCGGCTACTTCAACATCCATGGGGAGGGGCCCATCGGCGGGCATCTGCGCATGGATCGCTGCTGCGCGATCTACTTCGTCGATCGTCCGTTCTTCGGCAAACGCTCATGCTCGGTGCAGTTCGTCAACGAGGAGGGCGGCGTGATGTTCAAGATCTTCGTAGGCCGCAACGAGGATCGGAGCCTGAAGGAGGACCAGCTCGCCCGGTTCGAGGCGCTGCGTGCACAATCTGTCGGTCAGGCGCGCTAGCGCATCGGACGGAAAAGTGGACCCGGTATTCGCTGATGCGGCCCTGCGGGTCCGCTCCATCCGATTCGCCAGCCAAGAGAAAAAGCATCGGATGGATCCCAAAAGTGCAAATCCACTTTTGGGTCCGATGCTGTAGGCTTCCTCCTGTGTGAGCCCACCGGTGGTCCCGCCCAGAAGGGCCTTAGCATCAAGATCAGTCCGCCCGCAGATGTGCCGGTTGCAGGGCTCCTGGTCCCGGGCATCATTCCCTGGATCAGGAGCAGGCACGCTGCTGCAATGCCCACCGCAAGCGTCGGCTCGAATTCTAACCCATTCCCCCGATCCAAGTGTGGCGCACGTGCAGGCTTTCGTCGAGGAGGACGAGGTCGGCGCGGTAGCCGGGGGCGATGCGGCCGCGTTCGTGATCGAGTTTGAGGAACCGGGCCGGGACGAGGGAGGCCATGCGCAGCACGGCCGGCAGGCCGAGCCCGAGCCGGTGCACCGCATTGCGCACGGCGCTCGCCATGTCGAGATCCGAGCCCGCCAGCGTGCCGTCGTCCGTGGTCAGCCGGCCGTCCCGGCGGTGGATCCTGCGCCCGTGCAGGGCGAAGCCGGCGAGATCCGTGCCGGTCACCGCCATGGCGTCGGTCACCAGCATCATCCGCTCCGGGCCTTTGGCCGCAATCGCGATCCGCAGCGCCGCATCGCTCACATGGTGCCCGTCGACGATCAGGCCGCACCAGGTCTCCGGGCTGTCGAGCGCCGCCCCCACCGGGCCCGGATCGCGCCCGGCCAGCGGCGGCATCGCGTTGTAGAGATGCGT